>NZ_MQUI01000039.1:0-37555 GCF_001970915.1 Sphingomonas sp. Sph1(2015) | reverse complement strand
CCCGCCCCGCCCATCCTGACCCAGGAGGATTCGGGCTTCGACGCCTTTGCCCATCGGCCGCCCTTCCGTGCGCGGCGCAACCCGGTGCGGCGCTGGACCATCGGCGCGGTGCTGGCCGGATTGCTGATGCTGGTCGCGACGGCGGCGATCCTGTGGACCGGGATGCCGGGGATCGGCGGCTGGTTCGGCGTCGGCAGCACCGAATCGGCCCTCGAGCTGCGCTCCAACCCGATCGAGCGGCGCGAACTGGAAAATGGTTCGGAACTATTTGCCATTTCGGGACAGATCATCAACCCGTCCTCGACCGCGCAGCGCGTGCCCGACCTGCGCGCCGAACTGAAGGACGCGCAGGGCCGCGTCGTCTTCTCCTGGGCGATCGCGCCGCAGCAGCGGACGCTGGGGCCGGGCGCGTCGATGGACTTCAACTCGGCCAAGCTGGACGTGCCGCCCAGTTCCAAGCGGCTGGACCTGAGCTTTGCGGGTGAGGGCAGCGCGAACTGAGGCGTTCGGGGCGGAGCATTCGACTTCGCTCGGCCTGAACGGCGTGAGGGAATGGGGCCTTCTACCAACCTCCGTTCAGCCTGAGCGAAGTCGAAGGCCACGGGAATCCCGCAACCGCCGCGCGATGACCGCGAACCGCGTGCCGTGCAGGACTGCCGCGACCAGCATCCCCATCCCCGAAGCCCAGGCGAGCGCCGGCGCGCCCCAGCCGCTGGCGACCAGCCACCAGCCCACCCCGCCGGTCACGACGAAATAGGCGATGATGCTGTTGATCCCCGCCGCCACCTGATCGTTCAGCGAGCGCAGCGCATAGACCAGCACGACCTGCACCCCGTCGAACAGGATGAAGGGCGCCCAGATCATCAGCATCGCCACCGCCGCCGCATGCGCCTCCGGCAGCGCGGGGAAGGCGCCGACGACCGCTGCGGGCATCGTCCATAAGATCAGGCTGCACATGCCCATGGTCAGCGCCGCGATCCCGACCGCCAGCAGGGTGCGCGACACCGCCGCCGGGGCCGTGCCCTCGCCCACCGCATTGCCCGCGCGCACCCCCGCCGCCGATCCCAGGCCGATCGCCAGCGCGAAGGTGACGTTGTGGACCGAGAAGACGATCTGGAACCCATGCGCCGTCGCATCGCCCAGTCGGGTGGACAGCGCGATGAGGATCGCGAACCCGGCCAGTTCCAGGCCCGAGGCGATGGCAGGCACCAGCCCGAATCGCGCCAGCCCGGCCGCCCCCGCCAGCGTCGGCGCCCAGGCGGCACGGTCCAGCCGCCGCACGCCGCGCTGCTCGCCGCGCGGCAGCCGCATCGCGCTGGCCACCATCGCCACCGCCCCCAGGGCCGAGGCGATCACCGTCGCCAGCGCCGCACCGACCGCCCCCAGGGCGGGCAGTCCCAGCTCGCCGCCCGCCAGCGCCCAGGCGAGCGCTGCGTTGATCGGCAGGATCGACAGATTGACCATGGTCACCCGGCGCGGACGGCTGATCCCCTCGAGGAAGAAGCTGGCGGCGATCATGACCATCTGGAACGGATAGCCCAGCGCCATGACGGCCACGACGCGCGCGCCGGGTTCGACCAGCGAAGGCACGACCCCGATCCCCGCCAGCAGCGCCGCGCCGCCCAATCCCAGGATCAGCATTGCCGCCACGCCCAGGATCAGCCCCAGCACCATGCCGTCGCGCAGCGCCTGCCCCGTTTCGGGCAAATCACCCGCCCCGTCGGCGCGCGACGCCCGGACCAGCACGCCCGACAGCCAGGCCAGCCCGGTGACGATCGCGACATAGGTCAGCGACCGGCTGGCCGAAAGCGCGGCGACCTCATGCTCGCCCACCCGACCGACCACGATCACATCGGTGACGTGCGGGATCGTCCAGTTGAGGCTGGTCAGCATCACGGGCCAGGCAAGGCCCAGCAGGCGGCGTGCCTCGGCGCGGTCGGGGCGAAGGGATAAGGTCATGTCCTGCTCCTAAAGCCTCGGCGCGGCAGAAAGAACCATCGGCGGCGACCGACAAATGCACATCGTCGACGAAAGCCATTGCGCTACCCGTATCGCTTTGCTAGGGGCACCCGCCTACCAGCCCTCCGGCTTGCCGGTGGTGACTATCGAGTGCGGTCGTGGCGGAATTGGTAGACGCGCAACGTTGAGGTCGTTGTGGCCGAAAGGCCGTGGAAGTTCGAGTCTTCTCGACCGCACCAGATTTTTCCGAAAATCCGATGGAAATGCCCCGAGCGAGAATTCGCCCGGTGCCTGTCGGCATGTCTGCGGCCTGTGCGTGAACAGGATCGACAAGCAGGGATACCTTGCCTGCCCTGGCCCCTCTCGACGGGAGAGGCTTAGGCCCAATCGACATTCAGCGCGTGTTGTCTTCCTTCCTCCCCTGCAAGGGGAGGGGGACCAGCGAAGCTGGTGGAGGGGTGTCACCGGTCGCGATCGTTGACCCGCCTGTTCCAGCAGGACACCCCTGCGTCAGGCCTTCGGCCTGCCACCTCCCCTGCCAGGGGAGGAATAGAGGAATGTCGATCGGCCCTGAACCGGCGCACGCCATCGGGCAGGATGGGTCAGCGCAGCGCGACGATCGCCGCGAGCGCGTCCATGGACAGGGGCGAGACGAATCGGAAGCCGAAGCGGCCGTCCTTGACCCAGGCGACCGTGCCCGAGATCGCGGTGCCCAGCGGGCGCACGACGATATGGCCCGCCAGACCCGGCTGGATCTTCCCATCGGCGACCATCTTCGCGCCGCCCGCCGACACGTCGATCATTGCGGTCGTGAACTTGTGGGTGCCCACCCGCACATCGGCGGCCAGCGTGACGGCGAAGCGCGGCGCGCGCGGGATCGTGCCGTCCTCATTCTCGTGCGAGAAAATCCGCTCATAGGGCTGGGGCGAATCGAACTGCACGCCCGCCTTGCGGCCATTGACCCAGCGGACGGTGCCGGAAATGGGGGACAGGCCGCGCACCTCGATACAGATGGACTGGCCCACCGTCGGAATATCGACGAATCGCGCCATCAGGCCGGTGGCCGAGATATTATGGACCAGACAGACGCCGGGCTTGTCGCCGCAAATCTTGCCGAGAAGAAGGACGGCCGAATGCCGCTTGCCCGCACGGCGTTCCGCCGACGTGCCCTGCTGCTGTTCGACCTGTTCCATCCCTGCCCTTTCCACCGATCTCACCCCGCATTCGGCTTCGGGGTCCTTTACTACCCGATCCCGTATAAAAGACTAACATGTTTGACCCGATATCCGTGCGAAGCATGCGTCGAGGTGTCGCCGGTTCAGCCCCGCGCAAGACGCGATGCGGCATCGGCCGCTTGTGGTCATGTCCAAAGCCCTGTAATTCGCGAGCCGTCCCATGCCTCGCGCGTCGTCTTCCCGGTCTCCCCGGCCCCGCTCCTCCAAGCCCCGCTCTCCCTGGCGGCGCCGGATCGTCGTAACCCTGCAGGTCCTGATCGGCCTCGCCGTCCTGGCGGTCTGTGCGCTGGCCATCGCGGTCTTCGTCGCCAAGTCGCAGCTGCCGAGCTTCGAGGAGCTGAAATCCTCGCCCAACGGCCAGATGATCCGCGTCCATGCTGCCGACGGCACGGTGATCGTCTCGCTCGGGCCGAGCTATGGCGAGTGGCTGTCCTATGACAAGATCCCGATCGTCATGCGCGACGCGACGATCGCGGTCGAGGATCGCCGCTTCCGCCAGCATCCCGGCGTCGATCCGATCGGCATCGCCCGCTCGGTCGAGGTCCGGCTGGAAAAGGGTCGCTGGAAACAGGGCGGCTCGACCATCACCCAGCAGATCACGCGCACCATCTTCCTGAACAACCAGAAGAAGTTCGGCCGCAAGTTCCGCGAGGCGATCCTGGCGCTGGCGATGGAGCTGAAATTCTCGAAGAACCAGATTCTCGAGCTGTATCTGAACAAGGTCTATTATGGCGGCGGGGCGTACGGCATCGACGCCGCCAGCCGGAAATTCTTCGGCCACGGTGCCGAACATCTGAGCCTGTCGGAAGCCGCGGTGATCGCCGGGCTGGTCAAGGCGCCGTCCAACTATTCGCCGACCGCCGATGCCGAGGCCGCCGTGGGCCGCGCGGGCGTGGTCATCCAGCAGATGGAGCGCAACGGCTTCATCACCCCCTCCCAGGCCGCCAATGCCGATCCGCAGGCGCTCAAGCTCGCGCCCGAGCCGAGGCAGAATTCGGTCCGCTATTTCACCGACTGGGCGCTGCCCCAGCTCGACACGCTGATCGATGAGCAAAGCGCGCCGCTCGACGTGTGGACGACGCTCGACCTCAACATGCAGCGCGCCGCCGATGCCGCCGTCCGCAAGGATGCCCCTCCGGGGACGCAGGGCGCACTGGTCAGCCTGGACCGCGACGGCAGCGTGCGCGCGATGGTCGGCGGGCTGGACTACGTGTCCACCAACTATAACCGCGCAACGACGGCGGTTCGCCAGCCGGGTTCGGCGTTCAAGCTGTTCGTCTATCTCGCCGCGCTGGAGGCGGGCCACAAGCCCGAGGACCAGGTGGTCGACGAACCCGTCACCATCGACGGCTGGTCCCCGCGCAACGATTCGCGCCGCAATTCGGGCAGCGTCTCGCTTCGCACCGCCTTTGCCTATTCGCTGAACACCGTGGCGGCCAAGCTGGGCCAGGAAGTGGGTTTTCAGACGGTCGCCGACATGGCGCGCCGCTTCGGCATCACCACGCCGGTCAACACCCATCCCTCGATGGTGCTGGGCACATCGGAAGTCCATGTGATCGACATGGTCGCCGCCTTTGCCAGCATCTCCAACAAGGGCGTGAAGGTGACGCCGTACGGTATCACCAAGGTCGTGGCGAACGGCCAGACCATCTACACCCATGAGGTGGACCGCAGCCATGTGCTGGTCGCCCCCTATATCGCCGCCGAGATGACCGACCTGCTCCAGACCACGGTCAACACCGGCACGGGTCGCGCCGCGCAGATCGGGCGGCCGGTCGCGGGCAAGACGGGCACGACGACCAGTTCCAAGGATGGCTGGTTCCTGGGCTTCTCCAGCGGAATCACCACCGGCGTCTGGATGGGCCGCGACAATGGCAAGCCGGTCGCCGGGCTGCACGGCGGCACCGCGCCCGCCAAGGCCTTTGCGGATTATATGCGCGTCGCGGTCGCCAACCGCCCGATCGAGCAGTTCGACACCCAGGTCACGCTGCCCGAATGGCAGCTGGAGCCTGATGAGGAGAGCTATTTCGGCCAGCCCGACAATGGCGTTGCGGCGGTCGATGCCGATGGCAACCCACTGCCCCCGCCCAGTGCGGGTGCGCCCGAGGACGGTAGCGAGGCGGTCGAGATTCCGACCCACCGCGAGCCGGGTGCGCCGGTGCCGATCCAGCAGCCGCAGCCGGGTGCCCCGGCCCAGCCGCAACAACCTGCCCAGGCGCCGACGCCACCGCAGCGGCTGGATCAGGCGTGGATCGACCGGGTGACAGGTCGCGGCGGCGGGGCGACGCGCGAACCGCGTGCGTCCGGCAACCCGCCCCGTGGCTTACCCCGCGAACGTCAGGACGACCGGCCGAACCAGTGAAGTCCCGCGCCATGCTGCCGCAACCAGGTGGTGGCGGGCGCGGGGTCCTCGCCCAGCAGCTCGGCGACGAGCGCGTGGAAGGCGGGGGCGTGGTTCATATGGACACGGTGCGCGACCTCATGCGCCACCGTCGCGCGGCGGACATAGCCGGGCGCGAGAATTAGCCGCCAGCTATAGCGGATCGCGCCGGTCGACGCGCAGCTGCCCCAGCGCGCCTTGGGATCGGCGACGCTGACCTTGGACACGGTGACTCCCGCCGCCCGCGCGACCTCAGCCGTTTCGCGCGCCAGCGTCTCCAGCGCCTGCCGCTTCAACCACGCCTCGACCCGGCGTCCGAGCGTCTCGATCGGGCCGGAAGCGATCAGCCGGTCGCCGTCGCGCTGGATGACGCGGGCGCGGCCTTCCTCCCATTCCAGCGTCAGCACCGTGTCGCCGAACGGGATCGCCCCGCCCGGCACGAAGGGGCGCGGATGCGGCAGCCGCGCACGCTGCGCGGCGATCCAATCCTTCTTGTCCTCGGCCCAGGCAAGCGCCTTTTTCAGCCCCGCCCGCTTGGGCACGACCAGCCGCGCGGTGCCGGTGGCGGG
Source organism: Sphingomonas sp. Sph1(2015) (assembly GCF_001970915.1). Classification (NCBI taxonomy): domain Bacteria; kingdom Pseudomonadati; phylum Pseudomonadota; class Alphaproteobacteria; order Sphingomonadales; family Sphingomonadaceae; genus Sphingomonas; species Sphingomonas sp. Sph1(2015). Next base: position 31,412 of record NZ_MQUI01000039.1, on the reverse strand, counting down.
ATCGATGCTGAGCCGGATGGTCTTGGCCGTGGGGTGCCGCACGACTTCGTCGATCACAATTCCCGGTCCACGATATGGTTTTCGAAATCGCCCGCATCATCCTCGCTGATCGTCCAGCCGCGCACCGACTGCCCGGCGCGGTGGACCGCCTCGCGGTCGCCGCAGATCAGATAATGCCAGTCGGGCAACGGCTCGTTCGCCGCGCGCAGGCGATAGGCGCAGGTGGTGGGCAGCCAGTCGATCGACCGGACATTGCCCATGGTCAGCCGCACGCACTCGCTGACAAAGGCGCGGCGGTGGCGATAATTGGAGCATTGCCCGCTACGCCGGTCGAGCAGGCGACAGGCGACGTTGGTCGGCACCAGCTCGCCCGTCTCCTCATCCTCCAGCTTGTGGATGCAGCATTTGCCGCAGCCGTCGCACAGCGCCTCCCACTGCGCGCGGTCGAGGCTTTCGATCGGCTTTTCCCAGAACCGTTCCATCAGCACCGCTCCATCAGCGCACCCACTGGTCGAGCGTCTTGGCGACCGCCTCCGGCCCCTCGTCCGCCGGGACCAGCGCCAGCGGCTTGTTCGACGGGTCCATCAGATAGACCTGGCGGCTATGGTTCACCAGGTAACCGCCGCCGGGCGATTTGTCGCCCTTGGCCGCCCAGACGGCATAGGCCTTCTTCACCGCCTCGATCTGGGCAGGCGTGCCGGTCAGGCCGATAATGCGCGGGTCGAAGGCGGCGGCGAAGCGGCCGACCACGGCGGGCGTGTCGCGTTCGGGGTCGACGGTGATGAACAGCGGAACGATCTTCTTCGCCTTGGCGGGCGCGCTCTTGTCGAGCAGCTTCAGGCCCGCCGCGATCGCCTGCATATCGGTGGGGCAGACATCGGGGCAGAAGGTATAGCCGAAATACATGACGCGGTAGCGCCCGGCGAAATCGCGGTCGGTGACGGTCTTGCCCTTGGCATCGATCAGCTGGAACGGCCCGCCGATCTTCACGCCCGCCAGCGGCCCTTCCGCCTCGGGCTGGGAGGGGCCGCAACCGGCCAGAGGAAGCGCCAGCAGGGTCAGAAGGGACAGGAACAATCGGGTCATGACGCCGACAGCCTTGCTGTGATAAATCGCTCGGCGCAAGCCATGCTCCATTGCTCAGGATATCGTTTCATGTCCCTTCGCCCCCTGCTCGCCGCCGTGCTTCTGGGCAGCCTCGCCACGCCGCTCGCGGCGCAGATGATGCAGTCGGAAAGCTACAAATTCCTTCAGGCCGTGCGCGAGGCCAAGGGCAATGACGTCACCAACATGCTGGACCGCCCCGGCGCCAGCATCATCAACACCCGCGACGTGACCAGCGGCGAAGGCGCGCTGCACATCGTCATCAAGCGCGGCGACGAAACCTATCTGCGCTTCCTGCTCCAGAAGGGCGCCGATCCCAACCTGCGCGACGGGCGCGGCAATACGCCGCTGCTGCTGGCGGTGGCGGGCGGACAGCCCGAGATGATCCGCATCCTGACCGCGGCCAAGGCCAATCCGAATATCGGCAATGCGTCCGGCGAGACCCCGCTGATCCGTGCGGTGCAGCGCCACGACATCGGCATGGTCCGCGAGCTGCTGAACGCCGGAGCCGATCCCGACATGGCGGACAGCGTCGCCGGTCTCTCGGCCCGCGAATATGCATCGCAGGACGCGCGCAACACCGCGATCGCCAAGCTGTTCGCCGACACCCCGAAAAAGACCCGCGCGGCGGTGGCGGGTCCGAAGTTCTGACCCGAGGCGGACCGGCATTCGCTCATTCCTCCCCTGACAGGGGAGGGGGACCATGCGCAGCATGGTGGAGGGGTATCACCGCTTGCGATGTCTGACCGACCTCTCAGACCGGGACACCCCTCCGTCAGGCCTTCAGCCTGCCACCTCCCCTTCCAGGGGAGGAAACAAATGAATGTCGATCAGCCTAGATCAGCCCCAGTTCCACCAGCTTGCCGACCAGCACCGGCGGCATCATATCGATCCCGGACGCCGCCCCGCCCAGATCGGGTGGCGCGTCCGCCGCCTCCAGATAGCGCCAGCCCTGATGCGCGCGCCGGGGCAGCGCCTGCACCAGTACCAGTTCGGGATCGATATGGATCGCGCACCGCCCGCCCTCGGCCTCGCCAAAGGACAGGATCGGCGAGCGTGCAATCAGCTGATGCTTCAGGATCCAGAACAGCGACCCCTGCCCCGCCACTTCCTCATGCCGCTTGGGCAGATAGCGCGTGGTCAGGAACACCGGCCCTTCCTGCGCCCGCATCTTCAGTCGTTCGGCCAGGTGATCGATACTGGTCGCCCCGAACGCGACCTTGGTCAGATGAAGCGCCATGTCGGGGATCCATGTGGGGGCGGGTGTCCGGCATGGCTAGGGCCGGACGATGCGATTTGCCGTCAGACGGCGTCCCCATCGAAATACCCCCCATCGACGACGTTTTTGCTTTCGATACTGACTTGCAATAACATGCCATCATTCATAGGAGGCGGAAAAACAGGGAGTTTCCGCAATGCCGATCCTGATGACGCTGGCGGCCGGTGCCGCCGCCATCACCGCCCCGACCTCCACCCCCGTGGCGGCCGATCCCCAAGCCTCGCGCGACGACATCATCGTCACCGGCCAGCGGACCGAGGGCAAGGACGACTATACGATCGACGGCCAGACGACCGCGACGCGCATCCCCCTGACCCTGCGCGAGACGCCGCAGTCGGTCAGCATCGTGACCCGCCAGCAGATCACCGATTTCCAGCTGAACGACGTCAACCAGTTGCTGGCCACGGTTCCGGGCATCAACGTCCAGGCGAACGAGACCGATCGCGTCTATTATTCGGCGCGCGGTTTCGACATCCAGACCTTCCAGATCGACGGCATCGGCGTCCCCTTCGCCTTCGGCATCCAGACCGGATCGATCGACACCGCCATCTATGACCATATCGAGGTGGTGCGCGGCGCGCCCGGGCTGTTGTCGCCGACCGGCAATCCGTCGGCGGTCATCAACTTCGTCCGCAAGCGCCCGACCAAGGACCTTCAGGCGACCGCCAGCGTCCAGTACGGCTCGTTCAACAGCGTGCGCCTGGACGCGGATGTCAGCACGCCGCTGACCAGGGACGGCCATGTCCGCGCGCGTGTCGTCGGCGTGCTGTCGGACGCCGACAGCTATCTCGACCGGTACAGCCTGCGCCGCTGGACCGGGTACGGCGTGGTCGAGGCGGACCTCGGCCCCGATACCGTGCTGAGCGGCGGTTACGGCCATCAGGATCATCAGAGCCACGGCGCGATGTGGGGCGCGATGCCGCTGACCTATACCGATGGCACCCGCATCGACATGCCGCGATCGACCAATGTCGCGCCCGAATGGTCGGGCTGGAACGTGATCGACCGGCAGATCTTCGGCGACCTGACGCATCACTTTGCCGGGGACTGGGTCGCGCGGATCAGCGCGGTGCGGCGGGCGACCAGCGAGGCGGACGAGTTGTTCTATGTCTATGGCAATCCGGTCCGCGGCGCGCCCAACGGCATCGCCCCGGACCCCGCCAATCCGGGGCAGTTCCTGGGGATCAAGAGCTATCCGGGTGCCTTCCGCGCACAGACGCGCAACCTGACCATGGAAGCCTATGCCACCGGCCCCTTCACGCTGTTCGGGCGTGAGCATCAGCTGATGTTCGGCGTCAACCGCAGCGCGCAGGACTACAAGCAGACGTCGAGCTACGACTATTCCAAGGTCGGCCTGACGCTGCCCTTCCCCGACCTGTTCCAGGGCAATTTCCCCAAGGTCGATTTCCCGACCAACTTCTCGACGGCCTATGCATCGAGCCAGAACACCCAGACCCGCCGCGAAACCGCCTATGGCCTGGTTCGCTTCAGCCTGGCCGATCCGTTGAAGCTGATGCTCGGGGGCAATTTCACCCATGCGCGCAGCGTCGGCTTTTCGTACAATGTCGACACCAATTTCAATAATTCGCGCTTCTCGCCTTTTGCCGGGGTTACCTATGACCTGAGTCCGTCGCTGAGCGCCTATGCCAGCTATACGACGATCTTCAATCCGCAGACCGCCATCGGCGAGAACGGCCGGATCCTGGACCCGGTCAGCGGCAAGAATATCGAGGCGGGGATCAAGGGCGACTGGTTCGGCGGACGGCTGAACGCCAGCGCGGCGATCTTCCGCGTGCATCAGAACAACACCGCCGAGAGCATCGGCTTCGTCAACGGCCGCTTCGTCTCGCGCGGGGTGAACGCCAAGTCCGAGGGGATCGAGCTGGAGGTCGGCGGACGCCTGGCCGAGGGGCTGCAGGTTACGGGCGGCTATACGCTGATGCGGATCGAGGATCAGAAGGGCGACCCCGCGCGCCTGTTCGTACCGCGCAACACCGGGCGGCTGAACATCGTCTATTCGCCGCCCGCCCTGCCCGAACTCAAAGTGGGTGCGTCGGCCCAGTATCAGAGCGTGATCTACACCCAGACCCGCTCGGTCCGGCAGGACGGCTATGCGCTGGTCGACCTGATGGCCAAGTACGACATCACCCGGCGGATCGCGCTGTCGGCGAACCTGCGCAACCTGACCAACGCCAAGTACCTGACCGCGCTGACCTTCGACGGCGGCTATTATGGCGCACCGCGCTCGATCCTGGGGACGATCACGGTCCGGTATTGAGGGCGACCCTAGCCCCTCCCCTTCAGGGGAGGGGTTGGGGTGGGGCCTCTCAATCAGGCAACCTGCTCGCCGAAGCGCCCCACCCCCGGCCCCTCCCCTGAAGGGGAGGGGTGAGAAAGCAACACGCACACAAGCAGAAAAAAAGGCGCCGGTGGAACTCCACCGACGCCCTTTCCTGATTTCCGGCGCTAGTCCGTCAGTCGCGTGTCACGCGGCCTGCGGCAGAGCGGCCTTCGCCTGCGCGACGATCGCCTTGAAGGCTTCGCCCTCGTGCATGGCGATGTCGGCCAGGACCTTCCGGTCCAGTTCGACGCCCGCCAGCTTCAGGCCGTGCATGAACTGCGAATAGGTCAGGCCCTCGGCCCGGACACCCGCGTTGATGCGCTGGATCCACAGACCACGGAAGGTCCGCTTCTTAACCTTGCGGTCGCGATACGCATATTGACCGGCCTTTTCGACGGCCTGGCGCGCGATGCGGATGGTGTTCTTGCGACGGCCATAATAGCCCTTCGCCTGATCCAAAATCCGCTTATGCTTCGCCTTGGTGGTCGTGCCCCGCTTGACGCGTGCCATATCTTTCTACCCTTCCAGAAATCAGTTCAGGCCGTAAGGCGCCCAGGCCTTCACGGTCTTGGTGTCGGCATCGGACAGGACCGAGGTGCCGCGGTTCTGGCGGATATACTTGCCGTTATGGCTGATCAGGCGGTGGCGCTTGCCGGCCACGCCGTGCTTGAGCTTGCCGGTCGCAGTGAGCTTGAAGCGCTTCTTGACGCCGCTCTTGGTCTTGAGCTTGGGCATTTTTTTCCTTTCGCTAGAGCTAAGGCAGAAACGGCCGCGGCAGCCCTGATGGCCGGGCCGTTCGTGACACCTCGCTCGGGAAGCGGGCCGCTTAGACGAAGCGCGGGAAGAATGCAACCAAAGGGTGTCGGGGAACCGCCGCTCCCCTCGCGCGCTTTGGCTTTCCATGGATCAGGCACCAGCGGCCGACAGTTCCGCGCGTCATGCCGCCGCCCGTATCGGGTGGCGCCGCTGGGCATTGCGGATCGCCATCGGCCTGCTGACCGTCATCGCCGCGATCTGGCTGGTACTGTTCGTCACCAGGGGGCGGTTCCTGCGCCATCCCTTCGAGTCGATCGTCGGCAGGCTGACCCATCGGACCGTCAGCGTGGGCGGCGACTTCCAGCTCTATTTCGCGCCATGGCGGATCAAGTTCGTCGCCGAGAAGATCGCCGTTTCCAACCCGTCCTGGGCGACGCGACCGAATCTGTTCACCGCCGACCGGATCGATTCGCGGATCGCGCCGCTGTCGCTGCTGTTCGGCAAGCGGCGCTTCACCTGGCTGGAACTGACCAATGGCGCGGTCGATCTGGAGTGGACGCCCGACCACCGCACCAACACATGGACCTTCAGCGAGAAGAAGGGCGGCAAGCCGCTGGAATTCCCGCGCATCGACGTGGCCGAGATCAACGGAACGACCGTCCGCTACCGCGATCCCCGGATGCGGGTGACGGCGGAGCTGGCGCTGGCGGATTTCCGGTCGCAGGATGCGCGGATCGGCCGCGCGGTCGGCGTGCGCGGCAAGGGTGTGATTCGAAGCACGCCCTTCGTCGTCAACGCCCAGCTGCTCTCGCCCGACGCCACCGCCAATCGCGGCAAGAACGAGCTGGTCGCGCGGATGCGCGCGGCGGGCAATATCGTCGATGTCACCGGCACCCTGCCCTCCATCGCCGATGTCGAGAATGTGCCGCTTCGCACGCGGGCGCGGGGCAAGGACCTGTCCACCCTGCTGGAGGTCATCGGCGTCGTCATCCCGCGCACCCGCACCTATGACATCCATGCGCAGCTGGTGAAGGACGGCGACGTCTATCGCTTCACCCGCATGAAGGGGACGTTCGGCGACAGCGACCTGACGGGCACGCTGACCGTCACCCATGGCGAGCGGCTGCACCTCGATTCGACGCTGGCGACCCAGAAGCTCGACATCATCGATGCCGCCCCCTTTATCGGCTATAATCCCGATATCGTCGCGACCAAGGGCGCGGAGGCCGCCGCCGCCGCGACCGGGGTCGGGCCGCAGCGCCTGCTGCCGGACGCGGCGCTGCCGGTGGCGACGATGCAGCGCTTCGATGCCGATCTGAAATGGACGATCCGTACCGTGCGCTCGCGCCGCGTGCCGATCTCGAACGTCGACCTGACGCTGGCGCTGGATCGCGGCAAGCTGACCCTGTCGCCGCTGCGCTTCGCCATGGCGCGCGGCGATGTGTCGTCCGACCTGCTGTTCGACACGCGCCAGCGGCCCAGCCTGGTGCGCTACGATATCCGCCTGTCGCCGACCCCGCTGGGGCGGTTGCTGGCGGGATGGGGCGTGGCGGAGGCCGGGACGACCGGCACCGTCAAGGGCCGCGTCCAGCTGACCGGGCGCGGCGACACCATCCATGATTCGCTCGCCAGCGCGAACGGGCGCATGGCCTTCATCCTGCCCGCCGGTTCGCTGTGGACCAAGAACGCGCAGCTCGCCGAACTCGATATCGGCACCTTCGTCCAGAAGATGTTCGAGAAGGAACTGAAGGAGCCGGTGCGCATCAATTGCGGCCTGATCGCCTTTACCGTGCGCGGCGGCGTGGCGGCGGCGGACCCGATCCTGATCGATACGTCGAAGAATGTCGTGACGGCGCGTGGCGGGTTCAGCTTCCGCAACGAGGCGCTCGACCTGGCGGCGCGCGCCGATGCGAAGACCTTCAGCCTGTTCTCCGGCCAGTCGCCGGTCGGCATCACCGGCACCTTCGCGCATCCGGGGATCAACCCGATCAGCGGAGACCTGCTGGCGCGCGCCGGAGCCGGGCTGGGGCTGGCGGTGGTGGCTACACCGCTGGCAGGCGTGCTGGCCTTTGTCGATGTCGGAGATGCCAAGGCCGCGGCATGCGGCCCTGTGCTGTCGGGCGCGCGGGCCAGTGCGCAGCGTACCACCAAGGGCGACCAGCGCGACGATGTCGGGCGTGGCACCACCGCCAAGGCCGAGGACGGGAAAGGCAATCCGGGAGAGGCCAAGGCACAACGCAAGAAATTCCTCGGCATCTTCTGATCCCCCCGTGCCGGGGAGGATCGAAATCGCCCCATGATCAAAACTATGGCGGTCCCCCCGCACCTTGCTTATGATCGTCCCCCGCGCAGCCGGGGGGCCGCGTCATGGTCTCATTGCCCCAAGCGGGATATTAAGCAGCGCGCATGAATCGTTTCGCCATCGGTATCGCCGGCATTCTCGTCATCCTGGGCATCGCCGTTGCCCTGTCCACCGATCGCCGGGCAATCCGCCTGCGCGTCGTCGGCGCGGCCTTTGCGCTGCAGGCGGGGATCGCGGTCCTCGTCCTCTATGTGCCGTGGGGCAAGCGGGTGCTGCAATGGCTGTCCGGCGGCGTGGCGGATCTGCTCGGCTATGCCAATGAAGGGACCAAGTTCCTGTTCGGCGCGCTGGCCTCCGATCCGCTGGGCCGCAACTTCGCGATCCAGGCGCTTCCCGTGATCATCTTCTTCGCCGCGCTCGTCTCGATCCTCTATCATCTGGGGATCATGCAGCTGGTCGTGCGCTGGCTGGGCGGCGCGATCGAGAAGGTCATCGGCGTGTCGAAGGTCGAATCGCTCTGCGCCGCCGCCAACGTCTTTGTCGGCCAGTCCGAATCGCCGCTGGTCATCCGCCCCTATCTGGCCGGGCTGACCCCGGCGCAGCTGTTCACCGTGATGACCAGCGGCATGGCGGGCGTGGCGGGCACGATCCTGGCGGCCTATGCCTCGATGGGCATCTCGATCGAATATCTGCTCGCGGCCAGCTTCATGGCGGCGCCGGGCGGCATCCTGATGGCCAAGATCATCATGCCCGACCGCATGGAGCCGCCCGCCGGGCAGCTGCCGCTGGGCGACGTGATCGAGGACGAGCGCATCGCGCTGGCCGAGGCCACGCATGACGAGGAAAAGCCCGCCAACATCATCATGGCGGCGGCGCAGGGTGCGCAGACCGGCGTGAAGCTGGCGGTCGCGGTCGGCGCGATGGTGCTGGCCTTCGTCGCGCTGGTCGCGCTGGCGAACGGACTGCTCGGCGGGCTGGGCAATCTGATCGGCATTCCGGGGCTGAGCTTCCAGGCGCTGCTGGGTTATGTGTTCCAGCCGATCATGGCACTGCTCAACGTGCCGTGGAAGGAAGCGGGGATCGCGGGCGGCCTGTTCGGCGAGAAGATCGTGCTGAACGAGTTCGTCGCCTATATCGACCTGGGCAAGCAGGCGGCACAGCTGTCGCCGCGCACCGTCGCGGTCGTCACCTTCGCTTTGTGCGGCTTTGCCAATTTCTCGTCGATCGCGATCCAGATGGCGGTGACGGGCAGCCTCGCCCCCAATCAGCGCCCGACCATCGCCCGCCTGGGCATCCGCGCGCTGATCGCCGGGAGCCTGGCCAATTTGATGTCGGCGGCCTTGGCGGGCCTGCTGATCGCCTAACGCCGTTTCTCCTCCCCGGTACGGGGAGGTGGCAGCGCGTAGCGCTGACGGAGGGGGGCTTCCTCACTGGACTCCCTTTGCGGCCCGCCCCCTCCACCATGCTGCGCATGGTCCCCCTCCCCGGCACGGGGAGGAATTGGGGGTTGATCCCCATTATAAGCGCGTTATGGCGCGCCCTGTCGGCTGCGGACGTGGCCGACTCACACATAGGATCACAATGCCCCGATCTAGTCCCTTGTCCGGCGACGAGGACAGTAGACGCATCCGCGTCCACGTTCTTGCCGACCGTCTGACGGGCCTGACGGGGTCGACGATGTCGGCCCGCTAGAGCCGTTCCTCGCCGACCTTCCGCCGGGCTCGACCACATGAACCCGAAGGAGGTCTGCCATGACCCGTACCCTGTTCCGCGCGCATGTCCGCGCCCATTCCCTCGCCACCGTGATGGCGAGCGTCCCCCGCGAGCGTGCCCGGCTGCTCCGTCTGGTCGCGTCCACCCGTCCGCAGGCCATGCGCCGTCCCCGCGCCAGCGCCTGATCCGGGAAGACCATCATGATCCGTATCGTTTCGCGGGCCGCGCTGTGCGGCCTGTTCCTCGTCGCGCGCGCCGCGTCCGCGCAGGATACCCAGCCGCAGGACTTTGCGATCCACGGCCAGGCCACCCTCGTTGCACAGGGGGTCGGCGGCTTTGCCTCGCCCTATACCGGCGCCAACAGCCTGACCCCGCGTCAGGTGAAGGAGACGGCCGACGTCACCGCCTTTATCGGCGTCCGTGCCTGGACCGGGGGCGAGCTGTGGGTGAATCCGGAGATCGACCAGGGCTTCGGTCTGTCCAACACGCTGGGCGTCGCGGGCTTCCCCAGCGCCGAGGCCTATAAGGTCGGCAAGACCGAACCCTATTTCCGGCTGCAACGCGCCTTTTTCCGCCAGACTTTCGGGCTTGGCGGCACGCGCGAGGCGGTGGCGGGCGTCGCCAACCAGCTGGGCGGATCGCGCAGCCTCGACCGGGTCGTGCTGACCATCGGCAAGTTCGGCGTCGGCGATATCTTCGACACCAACCCTTACGCCCATGATCCGCGCGGCGATTTCCTCAACTGGTCGGCGGTCGATACCGGCAGCTTCGATTATGCCGCCGATGCCTGGGGCTATACCACGGGCGTCGCCGCCGAACTCTATCGCGGCGACTGGACGCTGCGTACCGGGCTGTTCAACCTGTCGACCGTGCCCAATGGCGAGCGGCTGGAACATGGTTTCGGCCAGTATCAGATCGATGCCGAGGTCGAGCATCGCCACCAGGTCGCCGGGCGGCCCGGATCGGTGCGCTTCGGGTTTTTCCGCAACCGGGGCAATTTCAGCCGCTTCGACGAGGCGCTGGCCTATGCCGCCACCACCGGCGGCGCGGTCGATTCGTCCGTCACCCGGCGGCGGATGACGCGGATCGGCGGCTATATGAACATGGACCAGGCGCTGACCGATACGCTGGGCCTGTTCGCCCGGGTCGGGGTCAGCGACGGGTCGATCGAGCCTTACGACTTCACCGATATCGACCGGACAGCGCAGATCGGCGCGTCGCTGAACGGCAAAAGCTGGGGCCGGGCGCAGGATCGGGTCGGGCTGGCGCTGATCGCCAACGGGATTTCGGCCGAGCATCGCCGCTATCTGGCGGCGGGCGGGCTGGGCGTGCTGGTCGGCGACGGCAAGCTGCCCGATGCGGGCGCCGAGGAGATTGCCGAGGCCTATTACGACGTCGCGCTCACCCGCGCGCTCGCGGTGACGCTGGACGCGCAATATGTGGAGAATCCGGGGTATAACCGCGATCGCGGCCCTGCCGAGGTGTTCGCGCTGCGGGTTCACGGCGCATTCTGATCCTCCCCGTCAGCGGGGAGGTGGCAGGCGGAAGGCCTGACGGAGGGGGGCTTGCCGCATAGGTCGTACCTATCGGCGATCCCCCCTCCACCATCCTGCGGATGGTCCCCCTCCCCGTGCCGGGGAGGAATGGAATTACCGCGTCGGCACGGGTTCCGCGCCCGAGTAATCATAGAAACCGCGCCTGGTCTTGCGGCCATACCAGCCCGCCTCGACATATTTGATGAGCAGCGGCGCAGGCCGGAACTTGGGGTCGCCGGTGCCCTCGAACAGCACGCGGGTGATCTCCAGGCAGGTATCCAGCCCGATGAAGTCGGCGAGGGTCAGCGGCCCCATCGGATGGTTCAGCCCCAGCTGGCAGGCCGCGTCGATATCCGGGATCGTCGCCACGCCCTCGCCCAGCGCGAAGATCGCCTCGTTTATCATCGGCATCAGCACTCGGTTGACGATAAAGCCCGGCGCGTCATTGGCATGAACGACCCGCTTGCCCAGCTCCTGCGCGAAAGCCTCGACTCTGCCGACCGTTTCGTCCGAGGTGGCGAGGCCCCGGATCAGCTCGATCAGCCCCATCACGGGCACCGGATTGAAGAAATGCACGCCGACGAAGCGCGCCGCATCGGGGGCCGCCTGCGCCAGCCGGGTGATCGGGATGGACGAGGTGTTGGTCGCCAGGATGGCGGTGTCGGACATCACCTTGCCGACCTCCTCGAAGATCGCGCGCTTGATGGCTTCGCGCTCGGTCGCGGCCTCGATCACCAGCTCGCAATCCGCCATGGCGGACAGGCTGCCGACCGGCTCGATTCGGCCGAGCAGCGCGTCGGCGTCCTCGCGGGTGGTCTTTTCCTTGGTCACCAGCCGGTCGAGCGCCTTGGCGATGCCCGCCTTGCCCGCCTCGGCGCGCTCGGCGGAGACATCCGCCAGCTTCACCGCATAGCCCGCCGCCGCCGCGACCTGCGCAATCCCTGCGCCCATCTGACCGGCTCCGATCACGCCCACCGACTTCATCGACACTCTCCTGTCTCCTGGCCCTGCCTCTTTGGCCTGTTCTTCCGGCCCGTATCTCTGCCACAAAGCCTGTTACAACGCGCCCTATCCGGTTCGGAACGGGATCGCCAGCCAAGGGGTTGATCGGGTATGATTCGCATGAGCCTTGCCATGAGCATGGCGCTGGTCGCCACGGCGGCGACCGCCGCCACGCCGGACACGCCCAAGCCGGGCAAGCTGAAGCTGTTCCGCAACTGGATCGTCGCCTGCGACAATGGCCGGGCCTGTGGGGCGGCCTCGCTGGCGGCCGAGGAATCGGCGCTTCAGGATGTCGGGCTGATCGTCGCGCGCGATGCCGGCGGCCGGGTGACGGTGCGTATCCGCGACATGACCGGCAAGGCCAAGACGGCCAGCGTCCGGGTCGATGGCCGGACCATCGCCTCCACCCCGCTCGACCGTGATGGTGAGGGCGAGTGGCAGGGTGCCTCCGCCAGCGCGCTTGTCGCGGCCATTGCCAGGGGCCAGCGCGCCACGCTGCTGACGCCGAGCGCGCACCCGCTTGCGCTGGCGGGCGCATCGGCCGCCTTTCGCTATATGGACGATCGGCAGGGACGCGCGGGCACGACCTCCGCGCTGATCGCCCGGGGGGCCAAACGCCATCGTGCCACCTCGCCCGCGCTGCCCATGGTTCAGGTCGTCACCCCGCCGCCCGGTGCCGCCCCCGTCATTCCCGCCTCGGCGATCAGCGAGGCCCGGCGGCGCTACCGCTGCGCGACCGACGATGGCAGCCCGTTCAGCGCCGACGCCCACCGGCTCGACCGGCGCAGCACGCTGGTGCTGATGTCCTGCGGTGCGGGGGCGTATAATTATCTGGTCAAGCCACTGATCTGGCGCGACGGACGGTTGAGCCCCGCGACCTTCGACTTCGCCTATCCATTCGGTGAGCGGCCCGAACCGGGCCAGCCCCAGGTCCTGGTCAATGTCGACTGGTCGCGCGACGGCCGCCTGTCGAGCTGGGGCAAGGGCCGGGGGCTGGGCGATTGCGGCGATGCGCAGCAATTCGGTTGGGACGGCACCCGTTTCCGCCTGCTCCGGGCCGCGCAGATGACCGAATGCCGGGGCGCGATCGACACGCTGACCGTCTGGCGCGCGCGGGCCGTCCCCGTGAAACCGCGATAGAGGAGACAAGGATGCTCGAACATTTGCCCGCCTGGTTGGGCAAGGCGATGAGCGGCTGGCGCGCCGGGGTGGAATCGATCGCGGTCGTCCGACCCGAACTGGCGCCGCCCGCCGCGATGCCGCTCAACAGCCCGGCCTTTGGCGACATGGCGCGGCTGCCCGAGCGCTTCACCGCCGATGGCGAGGGGGTGTCGCCGCCGCTCTATTGGGGCGATCCGCCCGAGGGCACGGCGATGCTGGCGCTGATCGTCGAGGATGCCGACGCCCCGACGCCGCAGCCTCTGGTCCATGCCATCATCTGGAACCTGCCACCGCGCGCAGGCGAACTGGCCGAGGGCGCGGTCGTCGCGGATGGCGCGGGCACGCCCGAAGGGGGCGATGTCGGGCGCAATTCCTATCTCAGTGAAGGCTGGCTGCCGCCCGATCCGCCGCGCGGCCATGGCGAGCATCGTTATGTCTTCCAGCTGTTCGCGCTGGATGCGGTGGTCGATATCGGCGGACAGACGCCGGGTCGCGGCGCGATGGTCGAGGCGATGGCGGGACATGTGCTGGCCGCCGGGGTGCTGACGGGCACCTATTCGCGCGAGGAGGAAGTGCCGGTCGGCCCGGTGGGGGCAGGCGCGGTCGCCTGATGCGGGCAAGAAGGACGGCCGGGTGTCAGAATGGCATGGCCCGGCCGCCAGAGGGGTAAGGCGCGATCACGCTCAGGCGATCGGAAAGATCGGCGCGGCGCTGGTGATGGCGAGACCGGCAAAGACGAAAGCGCCGAGAACCGAGACGAGGATCTGGCGGGTCTGGAACGAAGCGAACATGGTGGAACTCCCTGATTTGACCGCCGGTCGGACCATCCGACCGGCGATACCAAGGACATTGCAGAGAGCGTGCCAATTTTAAGAACGGCGGATTTCCGTGGTTTTTTGGAAAGCCTCTTGTCGTCTTGGGAAATTCCGCCACGAGCCGACGGGATTTCCCGCCATCCGATGGCGAAAAATCAGGCGTCGTTGCAGGCGCGGTCGCGACCTTCCTTTTTCGCGCGATAAAGAAGCGCATCGGCGCGCGCGAACAGCGTCTCCTGCGTGTCCTCGGGGTTCAGCGCGGTGATCCCGGCGGAGAAGGTGACTTCACCGACCGGCTCGCCCGTCTCGCGCACGCGCATCCGGCGGTTGCGCACCGCATCGCGTGCCCGGTCGACCAGCGCCGCCGCCTGCCTGGCCGTCAGGCCGGACATGAGGATCGCGAATTCCTCGCCGCCATGACGACAGACCAGATGCCCCTGGCATTCCTCGGCCAGGATCTTGCCGATCGAGTGCAGCACGCGGTCGCCCGTGGCGTGACCCAGCTCGTCATTGATCCGCTTGAACCGGTCGACATCGCACAGCGCCAGATGGCAGCTGTCCGATCCCTGGAAACACTGGCCCAGCGCCTCGGAAAAGGCGAGCCGGTTGGCCAGCCCGGTCAGCGGGTCGCGCCGCGCCGTCGCCCGCGCCTCGGCCAGCTTCTCGCGCAGCGTGTCGGCCTCCGCCGTCGCCTGCTCCAGCCGCTGTTCGGTCGCGTGGATCCGCTCCAGCATCTCGCCGGTCAGCGTCGCCAGCGTCGGCAGGTCGATCTCTTCGCGGTTCATCTCCGCCACGTTGCGCGCCAGATTGGCCCCGAAGGCCGATGTATCCTCCTGGAAGGTGCGCATCACCGACATGAACGCCGTGACCTGATTCTCGGTCTGCTCGGCCAGCGCGTCCGACCGCGCCTCCGCCTCGGGCGGGGCGACCCGGTCAACCGCCGATTCGCGGACCGCCGGTTCGGCGGCATCCGGCTCGGGCATGGGCCGCGACGCCCCCGCCGGACCACCCAGACGGACGATATCGTCCTGGTGCAGGCGAACGCCGCCATCGATCAGCGATTCGACCGCACGCGCCAGGCTGCCTTTGGGATTGGTCAGGATCGCATGGACAAAGGCGTAATGCGCCGGATCGGGGGAAAGCCGGTGATCCTCCAGAAACTTGCCGATACGTTCATATAGACTGGCAGGCATCGTCATGGCTCGCCGCGGCTCCACATCAGCCGTTTCGCTCCATCCCCTGTAAAGCCCCATGACACGTGCCTGTCAGCGACGGTTTTGCAGTTCGCGTACCGCCGCCAGCGTCGTGGCGACATGCTCGGACGGATTCATGTCGTCATGGACGAAGACGACACGCCCGTCGCGACCGATGACATAGCTGGTGCGCGAGGTGATATCGCGCCCTTCCATCTGGCGGCCAAGCGCGACGTCATAGCCCTTGACGATCGCGGGACCGGCGCTGGCGACCGGGAACTTGCCCGCGCATTCGGCCTTGGAAAAGGCGGCAAGCTTGTCGACCGGGTCGGCCGACATGCCGATCACGCGCGCCCCGGCGGCGCGGAAGGCGTCGATCTTCTCGGCAAAGGCGCGCGCCTCGGCGCTGCACCCGCTGGTGAAGGCGGCGGGGAAGAAATACAGGACGACCGGGCCGTGGCGCAGCTGTTCCTTCAGATGCAGCGTAAAGACCTTGCCCGCCACCGCGCCGCGCGTGGTGAAGTCGGGGGCCGGGGCACCGGGACGCAGGGCCGCTGCGGCCGGTACTGCCGCCATCGCCAGGAGAAAGCCCAACACTGCCCTCATCGCCCCATTCCTTATATTAAGATAGTTAACGCCTATCCTGTCGCGATCATGGCGTCCATTGCTGATCGCGCAGACCTATCCTATCCGGGTTAATATGTCCGTACATGCCGACGATATTAAGCTGGCCCTTCGTCTTGCCGATGCTGCCGGAGCCGCCATCCGCCCCTATTTCCGCCGCGAAATGGGGCTGGAGATCAAGGAGGACCGCTCGCCCGTGACGCTGGCCGATCGCGAGGCGGAGGCGGCGATGCGCCGCATCCTGGAAGCGGAGCGTTCGGGCGACGGCATTCATGGCGAGGAATATGGCGTCAAGGACGGCGTGACGGGGCGGCAATGGGTGCTCGATCCGATCGACGGCACGCGCAGCTTCACCGTCGGGCGGCCGATCTTCGGCACGCTGATCGCGCTGGTCGACAATGGCTGGCCGGTGCTGGGCATCATCGACCAGCCGATCGCACGCGAGCGCTGGCTGGGCGTGGCGGGGCGGCCGACCCTGTTCAACGGTGAGCCGACACGGACGCGCAGCTGTCGCGACCTGGACGGCGCGACCATCGCGACGACCAGCCCGCATCTGTTCGACGATGCGGACGTGCCGCACTTCATGGCGCTGGTCGCGGCGGTCAGCGGCCAGTCCCCGCGCCAGGGGCCGGTCTATGGCGGCGACTGCTATAATTACGGACTGCTGGCGAGCGGCCATATCGATCTGGTCTGCGAATCGGGGCTGAAGCTGCACGATTTCGCCGCGCTGGTGCCCGTCGTCGAGGGCGCGGGCGGGCGGATGTGCGACTGGAACGGCGATCCGCTGACCGCCGACAGCGCGGGCCATGTGCTGGCGATCGGCGACCCGGCGCGCACCGACGAGGTGCTGGAGGCGCTGCGCAACGTGCCGCACGGGCATGACCACGATCACGATCACTGATCCTCCCCGGCACGGGGAGGGGGACCGCCGCGCAGCGGTGGTGGAGGGGGATCTCCGCCAGGGACATCCTATGAGGAAGCCCCCCTCCACCAGCTTCGCTGGTCCCCCTCCCCTTTCAGGGGAGGAATAGCTTAACCCGTCAGGCCTGCCGCGGTCGCCAGGCCCAGAAACGCCAGGAAGCCGATCGAATCGGTGGTCATCGTGACGAAGACCGACGACGCCACCGCCGGATCGGCGTCGAAACGGTCGAGCGTCACCGGCACCAATACGCCCGCCAGCCCGGCGACCATGATGTTGGTCATCATCGCCGCCGCGATCACCATGCCCAGCGCGGGGTTGCCGAAGACCAGGCTGACGCCCACGCCGATCACCGCCGCGACGGTCAGGCCGTTCATCATCGCCACGCGGATCTCGCGCATGATCGCGCGCGCGGTGTTCGACTGGGTCAGCTGGTTGGTCGCCAGCGCACGCACCGTCACCGCCAGCGTCTGCGTGCCCGCATTGCCGCCGACACCCGCCACGATCGGCATCAGCGTGGCGAGCGCCACCATGCGCGCGATCGTCCCCTCGAACGCGGCGATCACCGAGGAGGCGACCATCGCGGTGATCAGGTTGGCGAGCAGCCAGCGGACGCGGCTCTTGTAGCTGTCGAGGATCGGCTCGTTGATATCGCCCTCGCCCGCACCCGACAGGCGCAGCACGTCCTCGCCCGCCTCCTGCTGGATGATGTGGACGATATCGTCGACGGTGATCATGCCGACCAGTCGTCCGCTGCCATCCACCACGGCGGCGGAGATCAGCGCATATTTCTGGAAGCGCAGCGCGACCTCTTCCTGGTCCATGTCGACCGGGATCAGCGTCTGTTCGCGCTTCATCACGTCGCCGATGGCGATCTGGCCGGCTGCGCGCAGGATCCAGGACAGCTGGCAGGTGCCGATCGGGCGATGGCCGGGATCGACCACGAAGATTTCCCAGAAGTCGGTGGTCAGTTCCTCGTCGTCGCGCAGGAACTCGATCGTCTCGGCCACCGTCCAGTGCTCGGGCACCGCGATCAGCTCGCGCTGCATCAGGCGGCCGGCCGACTCCTCGGGGAAGGACAGCGCCTCTTCGATGGCGGCGCGGTCGTCGGGGTCGAGCGCGCGCAGCACCGCGCGCTGCTCGTCCTCGTCCATGTCCTCGATGATCGCGACCGCGTCGTCCGTGTCGAGTTCCGACGCGATATTGGCGACTTCATGCGGTTCGAGCGCCTGGATCAGCTGCTCGCGCACATAGTCGTTCATCTCGGCGAAGACGTCGCCGTTCAGCAGATCGGTGACCGCGCGCGCCAGGTTGACGCGTTCCTCGTCGCCGACCAGCTCGAACAGGTCGGCGATGTCGGCGGGGTGCAGCGGCTCGACCAGCGCGCGCGCGCCCTCGTCGTCGCCCGCCTCCAGCGCGTCGAGCACGGCCGTCACATATTCGGGCTTCAGCCGGTCGTCCTCGTCCAGCTGGGTTTCGGGCAGCTGGGTCTCGGATTCGAGTTCGGGGAGTTCGGTGTCGCTGATCTCGGCCTCCCTCGATCGATCATGAACGCTGTGTCACGCCTCTAAACTGCGACGGCGGCATTTGCCAGCGGGCACGGGAATGCCTACCTGCGCTTCATCAACCAAGGAAGAACCCTTATGGCCGAGACCTTTTCCAAGCTGACCCTGACGCTCGAGAGCGGCGATGTCGTCATCACCCTGCGCCCCGACCTGGCGCCCGAGCATGTCGCGCGCATCGGCGGCCTTGCCAATGAAGGCTTTTACGACGGCGTCGTGTTCCACCGCGTCATCCCCGGCTTCATGGCACAGGGCGGCGACCCCACCGGCACCGGCATGTCGGGTTCGGACAAGCCCAATCTGAAGCAGGAATTCAACGCCGAGCCGCATGTGCGCGGCACCTGCTCGATGGCGCGGACCAACGATCCGAACTCGGCCAATTCGCAGTTCTTCATCTGCTTCGACGACGCCCGCTTCCTCGACCGCCAGTACACCGTCTGGGGCCAGGTCGAGAGCGGCATGGAGCATGTCGACGCGCTGCCCAAGGGCGAGCCGCCCCGTAACCCGGGCAAGATCATCAAGGCGACCGCGGAGTAATCTTTCCGCGAGAGCTGAAGGAAGGGGGGAGTCTTGCGAGAGGCTCCCCCTTTTTTATGCGCATACGGCCCCCCACAGGCACGCCCCTCCCGCAGGCGGGAGGGGATGGGGGAGGGCAAGCCCCACGCGACAGGCTCTATGAGACCCCATGCCCTCCCCAACCCCTCCCGCCTGCGGGAGGGGCTATCGCTGCGGGTGAGGGAGCGGCACCTCTCAAACGTCGCGAAACACCGGCCGCCGCCGCTCCATGTTCGCGCGCACTGCCTCGCGGAAGTTCGCCCCCTGCATCAGCGCCACCTGCTCGGCACTTTCCATCGCCAGCAATTCCTCCGGCGCAGCCCCCATCGCCCCGAACAGCCGCTTGGCGCTGCGCACCGCATCGGGGCTTCGCCCGGCGATCTTTCGCGCAAGTGCCAGCGCCTCGGCGCGCGGGTCCTCGACCAGCCGGGTGACGAACCCCGCCGACTGCGCCTCGGCCGCATCGAACTCGCGCGCGGTATAGACCCATTCGCGAAGCACATCCTCACGCACCCCGCGCCACAGCGCGAAGCCGCCCATGTCGGGGACGATGCCCCAATGCACCTCGCGAATTGCGAAACGGGTGGCGGGATGCGCCAACCTGATGTCCGCGCCCGCCATGATCTGTGTCGCGCCGCCGAACACCACGCCGTGGACGGCGGCGATCACCGGCACCGCCAGCGTCCGCCAGCCCCAGGCGACCTGCTGCACCAGATTGGCCGGGCCATGCTTGCGCGCCGACAGGTCCAGTCCCGCCAGATCGCCCCCGGCCATCGCCACCATATCCAGCCCCGAGCAGAACCCCTCCCCCTCACCCGACAGCACCACCGCGCGCAGGTCGGCCCGCGACGACAGGGCATCGATCGCCCCGGCGAGCGCGTCGAACATCTTGCCGTCGATGGCGTTCAGCTTTTCCCCACGCGCCAGCCTGACATCGGCCACACCGTCCGTCACCGCGATCGTCACCCGGCCGTCCATATCTCTCTCCTTTTGCGCCAGCGCGTTGGTCGTGTAGACCATGGGCTTATGGGGTTCGATATGGAACGCTTCGTCGCGATGGGCGGCCTGGGTGGCGGGCATGGCCAGCAGCTCGGCATCGCCTATCGCGCGCATGGCGACGACTGGGCCGAGCTGGCGCTGCCCTATGACGTGCGGCTGATCGGCGATCCGGCGAGCGGCGTCATCGCCTCCGGCCCGATCGTCGCGATGATGGACATGGCGACCAGCGTGGCGGTCTGGCTGAAGCGCGGCGTGTTCGAGGCGCATGTGACGCTCGACCTGCGCGTCGACTACCTCCGTCCCGCCGTGCCCGAACGCACCGTGATCGGGCGCGGCGAATGTTACCGGCTGACGCGCAGCATCGCCTTCGTCCGGGGGATCGCGCATGACGGCGACCCCGACGATCCGGTCGCGCATGTCGCGGGCACTTTTATCGGCATGGCCGCATGAACGCGCCCCGGACCGCGATCGGCCAGGCGATGGAACTGCCGCCCTATGCCGAGTGGCTCGGCTGTTCGATCGACTGGGTCGAGGACGCTCCGCAACTCGTCATGCCGTTCGGCGAACATGTCATGGGCTGGCCGGGGCTGCTGCAGGGTGGCGCGATCGCGGGGCTGTTGGAGGTGGCGGGCATCGCCGCGCTCACCCACCGGCTGGCGGGCGAAGGCGCGGCCCGGATCAAGCCGGTGACGATCACGACCAACTATCTGCGCACCGGGCGCGACCGGCATCCGACGCGCGCGGTCGGCGTCATCCTGCGCCTCGGCCAGCGGACCGCCAATGTCGAGGCGGTCGCCTGGCAGGAGGATCGCGACCAGCCGATCGCGACCGCCCGGCTGAATTACCGCATCCTGCGCGGCTGAGGCTTGGCCAGCGCCTGCTTGATCGCGGCATTGGCGACCGGCGCCATCGCGGCATAGCCCGCCGCATTGGGATGCACGCCGTCAAGGCCCCAATCGGGTCTCAGCGCGTCACCGACGTGCAGCACTGACCAGTAATCGGCATAGGTCGCACCGACTCGCTTGGCGTAATCCTTCAACCAGGCATTGAGCGTCGCGATGCGCGGCGCGGTGGCCAGGCCCGGCTTCCACGGAAAATGATCGGCGGGCGGGATCGAGGCCAGGATGACGCGGATGCCATGCGCCTGGGCCAGTTCGACCATCGACATGATATTGCCTTCGACCTGCGCGTCGGTCGTCGGTCCGGTATTGCCCGCAATATCATTGGTGCCCGCCATGATCTGCACGACCGCAGGCTTCAGGTCGATCACGTCCTGCCGAAAGCGCAGCAGCATCTGCGAGGTCGTCTGGCCGCTGATCCCGCGCCCGATCCGGCCGGGGGTGAAGAATTGCGGCATCTTGCCGACCCAACCCTCGGTGATCGAGTCGCCCATGAAGACGATGCGCGGCTGGCCCGCCACCGGCGCTGACAGCTTGGCATTGTCGTCGCGGTAACGCGCCAGATAGGCGAAGTCGTTGTGCAGCCGCTCCTCCCATTCGCGGGTCCAGCGCTGCGAGTCGGTTTCCTTTGGCGCGGTCTGCGCGGCGGCGGGTACGGCGAGGGTCAGCGCGGCGAGCGCGGTCAGGATCATCCGGCTCACGGGCGCAGGTCCGTTGCGGTCGCGGTGACGTTCCAGCCGCGCACATTCACCATCGGCTTGTCCGCCTTGGCCGTGGGATAGCGAATCTCGATCACGCGGGTCTCTCCGGGCATCAGGGTGACGTAATTGTCGCTGAAATAGGCGGGCAGCACCTGCGTGCCGTCGGCGTTCATCACGGTCAGCTTGGTTTCGATCGCGGGGACGGTGCCGCCATTGGTCAGGGAGACGCTGGCCAGCGTCTCCTCACCCTGGGCCTGCGTCGTCGCACTCGCGGTGACGGGCGCCGTCCCCATGGCGGTCAGCGCACGGTAACCCGCATCGTCCGCCGCCTCCCAATAGCTGTTGGTCGACAGCAGCTGCCCGCCCGCATCCATCGCCTCCAGCCGGACCAGCACCGGCCCGCGCTTCATCGCGGGGGCGAGGTCGAGGGTCAGTACAGGCGTCACCCCCTCGGCATTCGCGACGACCTTCGCCTCCTGCTCACTCTCGGACCGGCCATCCAGCCCGACAACCTTCGCGCGCACCTGCACGCCCTTCAGCGCGTCACGGGTGTTGTTGACCAGCACGACGCGGTGGTCGGGCAGGTTCATCTGGACATGGATCGGCTCGGCGGCCTTCTTCACCCCGTAGAAGGCAGCGTGCGTGTCATAGTCGGACGAGAAGATCTGCCATGCCGAGGACGGCCAGGCGGGCTGCGTCATCCACAGCATCCGCCCGGAATTTTCGGTCCACAGGCCCGCATTCATCCCCTCGAAGATGGCGCGGTAGGATTCATACTCCATCATCTGCGCCTTGCGCTCGAAATCCTCCAGCCCGTTGGATGGGCCGAAGCGACGTTCGAGCACGTCCATATAGGTCTTCACCGCGCCGTTCCCGGTCTGGTGCCAGTCATGATAGGCCCAGACATCGCCGATCGGCCAGCGATCCGCCTCGGCCGGGATGGTCCGCTTCCACGATTCCAGCGTCGGCAGCGAGGGCGTGCCGACCTCGACCGAGAAGCCCTTGGCGTGCGTCGTGAAATATTCCACCGGCGGCCGCCAGTTATAGGGGCCGGAGCCTTGCAGGTTCACCGCATTGGACGAGGGCATATAGAGCCGCGTCCCGTCCTCGGCGCGCAGCAGCGTGTCCAGCCCGGTGTTGAGGATCGGCTGCGGCACGCCTTCGTTCCGTCCGAACCAGGCAACGATCGAGGGGTGGTTGCGATAGCGGCGCACCACATCGGCCGCATTGGCGAGGAAGAGTTGCGGGTCCTCGGCCTCCATATTGTAATTCTGGGTCGACTCCCAGAAGTCGGACAGGACCATCAGGCCGTACTCGTCGGCCAGGTCGAAGAAGCTGTCCTCGGTATTCTGACCCACCCAGTTGCGGATGATGTTGAGGTGCGCGTCGCGATGCAGGCGGAAGAACGGCTCCAGATGCGCGCGGTCGACGCGCTTCATGAAATCGTCCATGCCGATATTGCCGCCGCGCGCCGCGATCCGCACGCCGTTGACCCGCAAGGTCATATAGGGAGCGAGGCGCGGATCGTCGGCGACCTTGCTGACCGCCGCCGACTGGTCGCCGCCCGGCGTGAAGCTCATCGCCCAGCCGTTTCCGGTCTTGCGAATGCCCTTGTGACTGGTGTCCACCACCTTCGGCCCGCCGCGCACCCGGTTGAGGTCCAGCGTCACCCGCTCCAGATCACCGTCATCGTCGAACAGCGACAGGTCATAGGTCACCTGCCGCATCCCGAAGCGAAGCGCCTTGCTGTCCGACAATGCGCCATCGACCGCCGCCGTCAGCGCCAGATCGTGCAGCGCCGGGTCGCCGTAACCATTGGGCCACCAGAGACGCGGATTCTTGACCGAAAGCTGCGGGAACTCGGATGGGGACAGGACGGCGCGGATGGTCTGGCCGGGAGCCACCGTCACCGGCTTTTCGACGACCACATCGTCGAACACCGCGCGCACCGTCGTCGTCACCGGCGTCTGGCCGTTATTGGTGACGGGCACCGCGATCTCGACATCGGCGACCGAATTGTCGGGCTTGGGCAGGGTCGTCACGACCTGCGGGTCGCCGATCATCGCCGGGCCGGTCGCGGCCAGCGTCACGCCCTGCCACAGCCCGGTGTTGCGGTCGCGCACGGACGGGATCCAGTCCCATCCTTCCGTCGCGACGAAGGTCGGGCCGTCCATCATCTGGACGCCGCCATTCTCGCCCACGCCCGCCGTCATCGATTCCTCGTGCGCGATGCCCGGATGCGGTGGCGGCGAGACACGCACCGCGACGGCGTTGCGCCCGGCCGCCAGCGTGACGGGGAAGCGACCGCGGATGAAGGCCCCCTTCATCGTGCCCATCATCCGGC
This sequence comes from Sphingomonas sp. Sph1(2015), assembly GCF_001970915.1. Lineage (NCBI taxonomy): Bacteria > Pseudomonadati > Pseudomonadota > Alphaproteobacteria > Sphingomonadales > Sphingomonadaceae > Sphingomonas > Sphingomonas sp. Sph1(2015). The sequence goes on along the minus strand of NZ_MQUI01000039.1, from coordinate 7,608 downwards.
CATTGACCCAGACCTCGGCCGAATAATTCACGCCGTTGAAGGTCAGCCACATTTGCCGCCCGGCCGCCTCAGCAGGCGTGTCGAACTCGGTGCGATACCAGTAATCCTGCCGCGCCAGCGTCTCCGGGATCGACAGGTTGTTCAGCCCGACCGCCGGATCGGGATAGACGCCGCGATCGACCAAAGTGGTCAGCACCGTGCCCGGCACGGTCGCGGCATACCATTTGCTCGCGTCGAAATTGCCCTGCGACAGGTCCGCGCCGCCGGGGCCGACCTTGGCCGCCTCGATCAACCGCCAGCCATTGACCACCCATTGGCCGGTCGTGGTGGAGACGAGCGCGGCGTCCTTCGGTTCTGGCTTTGCCGTGCCGCTGGTCGGGATCGGGGCCTTGGACTGGGGCAGCGTCCAGGCGTCCTGCGGTGCCGTCTGCCCCTGCATCTGGTGGGTCTGATAGGGCCAGGTCGGGCTGCCGGTCTGGAGCGCCAGCTTCGCCGGATCGGGGGCGCGGCGGGCGGCGACGCGGAGGGTCAGCGGATCGACCGCCTCGCGCACCATGCGGAAATCGATGACCTTGCCCGCAAAGACCGGCTGGTAATCGCGGGGCGCCAGCGTCGCAACGCCGGTCACCGGCTCCAGCGACAGCCCGCGCTGCACCACCTGTCGACCGTTCACGAACAGCCGGACGATCTTTCCGTCATAGCTGGCGGCGATATAGGTCCATTTGTTGCGGTCGGCGTCGCCGCCGCCTTGGACCACCCCCGCCTCGGTGACGAGCGCGGGCTGGCCATCGACCAGCGCCAGATAGCGGCGCGGCCCCGCCTTGGGGTCGCCGAAGCCGCCGATCAGCATCGTCGTGCCCTTCCCCATGACGCTGCGCGGCTGGACCCAGGCGGACAGCGTCCAATTGGGGGCGGTGACGGCGCTGGGGACGATGGCGCGGGCGTAGGAATCGCCACCGGGCGGCAGGTCGGCGTTGATCGGCCCGAGCGGCGTTGCAGGCGGGCTCACCGGAGCCGTCTGCGCCGCAGCGGCCATCCCCCAGCACAGCGCCGTCACTGATGCCAGAGCCCCCATCGCTCTTGCCGCCGCCACGCTCATGCCTGCTCCTTTTGAATCGTCGCGGGATAAAGCAAATGAAAAGCCCTAAAGTCAAAGGGCACCGCATCTATTCCTCCCCTTTAAGGGGAGGTGGCAGGCCGCAGGCCTGACGGAGGAGTGTCGCGCTATCGAGAGGGGGATACCCCTTCGTCAGGCTTCGCGCGACACCTCCCTTGCAGGGGAGGAATAGGTTCAACCCCCGAAACGCTCGATCGCCTCGCCGATGCCGGTCCAGACTTTACCGAGCTGTTCCGGCGTCATGGAATAAGGCGGCATCACATAGATGGTGTTGCCCATCGGCCGGACGAGCAGGTTGCGCTCCCGGAAATGCGCCAGCAGCCGGGGGGCGAGATCGGACAGATAATCCTGCCCCGCACCCAGCTCGAACGCGGCGATGGTGCCGAGCTGGCGAGGGCTGTGGACCGATGCCTCCCCGCCAATCGTCGCCAAATGCCGCGCCTGCGCCGCCGCCAGCGTATCGATGCGCGCCTGCACGGGCTCGTCGCGCCAGATCGCCAGATTGGCCGCCGCCGCCGCGCAGGCGATCGGGTTGGCGGTATAGCTGGACGAGTGGAAGAACTGTCTGGACCGATCGGTCTGCGACCAATGCGCCTGGAAGATCGGCTCGATCGCCAGCGTCACCGCCAGCGGCACCGCGCCGCCGGTCAGCCCCTTGGACAGGCAGAGAATGTCGGGCACCACCTCCGCCTGCTCGCAGGCGAACAGCGTGCCGGTGCGGCCCCAGCCGGTCATGATCTCGTCGGCGATGAACAACACGCCGTGCCTCGCGCAGATGTCACGCATCGCGGCCAGCGTCTCGGGCGCGTAGAGCAACATGCCGCCCGCGCCGAGCACCAAAGGCTCGACGATGAACGCCGCCGCGCCCGCCCGGCACTCCGCCTCCAACGCGTCGAGCGTGGCCTGCACATCGCTGGGGAAGGGAATGGTGCCGACATCGAAGAGCAGCGGCGCATAGGCCCGGTTGTACACGCCGCGCGCGCCCACCGACATCGCGCCGATCGTATCGCCATGATAGCTGTGTTCGAGAACGAGGATGCGGTGACGCGGCTCGCCCCGGTGGAGCCAGTAACCCAGCGCCATCTTCAGCGCGACCTCGACCGCCGTCGAGCCGGAGTCGGAGAAGAACACCCGCGTCAGCGCGGGCGGGGTGATCCGCACCAGCTCTGCGGCGACCTCTTCGGCGGGTTCGTGGGTCCACCCTGCGAAGATGATCTGGTCGAGCTTGCCTGCCTGTTCGGCGATGGCGGCGCTGATGCGCGGATGGTTGTGGCCGTGCGTCGTCACCCACCAGCTGGAAATGGCGTCGATCACCTCGCGCCCGTCGACCGTGGTCAGGACCGCGCCGCTCGCGGTGGCGACCTTGGGGATCGGTTCGCCCAGGCCATGCTGGGTGAAGGGATGCCAGACCGGCGAGGTCATCGAAAATCCCCGATGTCGAAATTTGTGGCGAAGGCCTGCGCCAGTGTCTCGCGGGTCAGGTTCGCCAGGCGCGGCAGGCGGCCGAGCCGCTTCACCCCGCCGATCGCGGCGATGGTCGCCTCGCTGTCCTCGACCGCCTCGCCGACGAATGCGACGCCCAGGATCGGCACGCCGCGCGACCGCAACGCCTCGATCGACAACAGGCTGTGGTTGATCGTGCCCAGCCCCGTGCGTGCGACCAGCACCACCGGACGGCCCCAATGCGCGAACAGGTCGGCGAACAGCATCTGCCGGGTGACGGGCACCAGCACCCCGCCCGCCCCTTCGCCGACCAGCGGCCCGTCGACCTGCGGCAGGGCAAGGCGGTCGCGGTCGATCGTCACGCCGTCGATCTCGGCGGCCCGGTGCGGCGAGCAGGGGGTCTTCAGCCGATAGGCGGAGGGCAGGACCGGACGGCCGCTCAGGCGTGCCACCGTCTCGGCATCGCCATGCCCCTCCTCGTCGGTGCCCGCCTGCACCGGCTTCCAGTAACTTGCCCCGAGCGCGCCGGTCAGCGCGGCGGAAAAGACGGTCTTGCCGATCTCGGTATCGGTGCCGGTGACGATGATGGCGCTCATGCCAGAACCTCGTGCAAAGCCTGGTCGAGGGCGATGATGTCCGCGTCCCCGACATTGAGGGTGATCGACAGCCGCAGCCGCGCCGCGCCCACCGGCACGGTCGGCGGACGGATGCCGCGAATATCAAAACCGCGCGCCTGCAACGCCTCGGCGGCGCGCATCGTACGAGCATTGTCGTGCAGGATCAGCGGCATGATCGGCGTGCCGTTCGCCAGCGCGCCATGGGGTGCCAGCCGCTCGCTGGCCAGCGCAATCCGCCGGTGGAGCGCCGTCCGCCGCTCGGGCTCATCGGCGAGGATATGCAGGGCTTCGCGCACCCCGCGCGCCATCAGCGGCGAGGGGGCGGTGGAAAAGATGAACCCGCGCCCGCGATTGACCAGATAGTCGCGGACGATCGCAGGTCCTGCGACCAGCGCGCCCTCGCACCCCAGCGCCTTGCCGCAGGTGTGGAGGGTGACGACCCGCTCTCCGGGCGTGGCGAGCCCTTGCCCCCGCTCGCCGAAGACGCCGGTGGCGTGCGCCTCGTCGACGATCAGCATCGCGTCATGCCGCTCGGCCACCGCCATCAGCTCGGCGAGCGGCGCAGTATCGCCGTCCATCGAATAGAGGCTTTCGACCGCGATCCAGACCGTCCCCTTGCCGCCCTGCGCCCGCCATGCGCGGATGGCGTCCTCGAACGCCGCCGGATCGTTATGCGCCGCCGCGACCGATACGGCGCGCGACAGCTTCATCCCCTCATGCATACTGGCATGGACCAGCGCGTCATGGACGATCAGGTCGCCCCGCTGCGGCAGCGTCGCCAGCAGCGTGGCGTTGGCGGTGTAGCCGGAGGAGAAATACAGGCTCGCCTCCGCGCCGAAGAAGGCGGCGGCTTCGGCTTCCAGCGCCTCATGTTCCGGATGGTTGCCGCGCAACAGCCGCGATCCGCCCGAGCCGACGGGGATGCCCTCCGCCACGGCGTCCGCGATGGCGGCGGCGAGGCGCGGATGGCTCGCCAGCCCGAGATAGTCGTTGGAGGCGAAGTCCCTGCCTCGCTGCGGAGCCAGCCCCCGCAATCGGTCCCGCGCGGCCAGTCGGGCCAGATCGGCGCGATGAAAGTCCAGCATGAGGGCTTCCCTAACCGGCTGGGTCTGGGAGCGGAACCGGAATTTGCCAGGGATTCCCTTGGCCTTCGACTTCGCTCAGGCTGAACGGGTGGTGGGGATATGGGCTGGACACCGAACCCCGCTCAGCCTGAGCGAAGTCGAAGGCCACGCCCACACGCCTACCTCAAACAGGCTCCGCCAAGGTCACGATCGAAACCCCCGGCGTCATCGGCACACGCCCGACCAGATGCCGCTCCAACCGGAAGATCGCCTCGAACGCCTTGTTCAGCGGTGCGGGCGGCGGCGAGTCGTCGCTGTCGTCACGCCCCGTGATCCGCCCCGCGATCCGCGCGGCGGCCGCCAGCGGGAAGAGCAGGGAGTTGAAATAACCGAGCTTGCGCGGGCGCAGCCCCGCCTTCTCGATCGCCGACACCAAGGTCCCCTTGGAATAGCGGCGGTGATGGTGGTTCACCACGTCATGCGCCGACCACATCCACTGATGCGCCGGAACCGCGATCAGGATCTTGCCGCCCGGCTTCAGGCACGACTTCATCGCGGCGAGCGCGGCGACGTCGTCCTGGATATGCTCGACCACGTCGAGCACGGCGATCAGGTCATAGGCGCCCCGCTCGATCCCCGGCAGTTCGGGGAGCGGCGCGGCCTGGACCGGCTTGCCCAGCCTTTGCGACGCGATCTCCCGCGCGGCCGGATCGATCTCGATCGCGTCGACCGCACCGAAGCTCGCCAGCATGGGCAGGTTATGCCCGGTGCCGCAGCCGATCTCGAGGATGCGCGCCTCGGCGGGCAGCTTGCCGTAACGGGTCAGGTAATCGGCCAGGATGTCGCGGCGCGCGCGATACCACCAATGGGTGGAATCATGCGCGGCCATGCGGTCGTAAACGATACGGTCCATGAACTTATCCGAAGACCCATTGGCGGTTGAGCGCGAAGGTCGCGATCGGCGTGATCGTGACCACCGGGATCAGCGCGACCCAGGGTGGTTGATGCAGGAGCCCGGTGGCAATCCAGGTGAAGAGCGCATTCAGCACAAGTCCAAAGCCTTGCACCACAAGGAATTTCAGATGCTGCCTGCCGCTGGGGTCGCGGGTGCCGTGGCCGCGGAAGCTCCAGGCGCTGTGCAGGAAAAAACCGAAGATCACCGCCACCAGAAAGGCGGGCGGCACCGCCAGCACGGCCTTGTCGTGCGGCAGGACCCAATAGGTCAGCGGCAGATAGACCGCCGAATAGACGACCGTCGACAAGCCCCCCGCAATGCCGAAGCGGATCAGCTGGCCCAGCATCCCGCTGTCCCGCCACCGCTCGATCCGATGCTGAAGAGTCGCCACGCCGCCGTCTTGCCCTTTACGTCGCCCGCGATAGAGCGGAGCCTGAAGCTCTGCGCCTTAGGCTGCGGGCGGGTATGAGGGAAGCGTCTTTGGAACGTCTGCAGCGTGAGATCGACCGCAACTGGCAACGCTGGGTGCTGGTGGCGTGGGCGGCGATCACCGCCTGGTACATCTATGACCGCTGGGGCCAGATACGCTGGTGGTCGCTGGGCGATACCGACGACAATATGCGGCTGATGCAGGTGCGGGCCTGGATGGCGGGACAGGGCTGGTACGATCTGCGCCAGTATCGGATGAACCCGCCGGTCGGCTTCGACATCCACTGGAGCCGCATCGTCGACCTGCCGATCGCCGGGCTGATCCTGTTTTTCCGCCTGTTCACCACCCCCGCCTGGGCCGAGCGACTCGCCTGCGGCCTGGCGCCGCTGATCCCGCTGTCGATCACCATGACCGCGCTGGCGGTGACGCTGCGGCGGCTGGTCGGAGCGTTGAGCTGGCCGCTGGGCATGGCGCTGCTGCTGTGCGCCCATGCCACGCTGCTGATGTACATGCCGATGCGCATCGACCATCATGGGTGGCAGCTGGCCATGCTGGCGGTCACCGTCGCGGGGCTGTGCGATCCCGCCGCACGGCGCGGCGGGGCGCTGGTCGGGCTGGCGAGCGCGGTGTCGCTGGCGATCGGGCTGGAGATGCTGCCCTATGCCGCGATGGCGGGCGCGATCCTGACGCTGCGCTGGGTCTGGGACCGGGCGGAGGCCGACCGGCTGGCCATCTATGCGCTGACGCTCGGCGGGGGCAGTGCGGCGGGGTTCGCCGCCTTTGCCTCCAACGCCAATTACGCGATGCGCTGCGACGCGCTGACCCCGGTCTGGCTGTCGGTGACGGTGGCGGCGGGGGCGTTGCTGTTCGTGCTGGCGCGGATCAACCCGGCGTCGCGCGGTGCGCGCCTGGGCCTGGCGGTGGTCGCGGGCGCGGTGATCGCGGGCGGTTTCGCCGGCCTGTTTCCGCAATGCCTGACCCGCCCCGAACAGGTCAGCCCGGAATTGCAGCGCAACTGGCTGAACAATGTCCGCGAGGCCAAGCCGATCTACAAGCATCCGCTTCGCGTCGCGCTGCCCATGGCGATCATGCCGGTGATCGGGATGATCGGGGCGATCGTCGCGGCCTGGCGGTGGCGGACGATCGGCTGGACCGCCGTGGCGCTGTTCACGACCTTCGCCTGCCTGATGCTGTTGTGGCAGGCGCGCGCGGCTCCGGCGGCGCAGATGCTGGCGGTGCCGGGCGTCGCGGCGCTGCTGTGGATGGTCCTGCCCTGGCTGGCCCGGCTGCGCTCGCCGCTGCTGCGGGTGCCCGCCATCGTGCTGGCGGTGCTGGTGCCGACGGGGATCGCGGCAAGCTGGGTCGTCACCTATCTGCCCGCCACTCAGCCCAGCGCCTATGCCAACCGGGTCAACCGTGCGACCGGGCAGTGCGTGCGTACCTCGGTGCTGACGCGGGTGAATGCCTATCCCAAGGCAACGGTGTTCACCTTTGTCGACCTGGGGCCGCGGCTGATCGTGACGACCCATCATGACGCGATCGCGGGTCCGTATCACCGCAATGGCGATGCGATCCTGGACGTGCAGCATGCCTTCCAGGGCAGCGAGGCGCAGGCGCGCGCGATCATGAAGCGGCACGGCGCGACGCTGCTGCTGATCTGCCCCGACATGGCCGAGTCGACCAATTACCGCGCGCGGGCGCCGGGAGGTTTTTACGACCGGATGGCGCGCGGCTGGACGCCGAACTGGCTGACCCCGCTGCCGCTGCCCAAGGGGTCGCCGCTCAGGCTGTACCGAATCAGCTGAAATCCGCCGCCACGAAGCAGTGGTGGAGGCGTACCGCCAGCGATGCCCCGGTACCGGAGGACATCGGATTGATCCGCGCCAAGCCCCTCCCCTTCAGGGGAGGGGTTCGGGGTGGGGCCTCACCGCGAGTTTTGCACTTGCGGAAGCGCCCCACCCCCGGCCCCTCCCCTGTAGGGG
>NZ_MQUI01000038.1:0-38189 GCF_001970915.1 Sphingomonas sp. Sph1(2015) | reverse complement strand
GGGGGGGCGGCCGCGCCAGACCCAGCGGGCGGGTTCATTCTCCCTACCCCTTATCTTGCGAAAGCCCAGATCGCCCATCAGCCGGTCGAGCGTCGCCGCCTCCAGTCCGATCGAGGTCGCCAGCGAGGCATCGGGGGTGAACGGCCCACGCCCCTCGCGCGCGTCATGGGCGGCGCGCGCGATGCGTTCGACCAGGTCGATCCGCACCGCCTGTTCGCCCAGCGGCCGATAGCCCGAGGCGACACCGCGCCCCGGCTCGTCGCGGCGCAGGATGGTGGCGCCGGGCCGGGCGAGGTCGGGCGTCTGGCCCCATAGCGCCATCAATGTACGCCGCCATGTTGCCGCACCGGGCTTCAGCAATCGCGGATCGAACACATCCAGCGTGCCGATCGTGATCCCCATGCCCCGCAACCGCCGCCGCTCGTCGGGCGACAGGGCATCGATCATCAGGCGTAGCGGCTGGCGCGGCGCGATGCCGCCCGCATCCTCCAGCGCGGCGGCGACGGCGCGGATCGCGGGCGACGCCTTGGCCTCGCGCGCCAGTGTCGCCAACCGGACCAGCGCGGGCACCTGCCGGTCGAGCGAGCGCGCCAGCCAGGCGTCCAGCCGGGCCTTCACCTGCTCACGCTGGACCGGGACCAGGCAATCGAGATCGCGCTCCAGCCGCAGCACCGGCCGCCCCAGCGACGGCCCGGCCGTCAGCCGCGCCACGCCATGCCCGTCCCAGACCAGCCGGTCCTCCTGAAGCGTGAAAGCGTCCTGCCCGGCGGCGATCAGCGCCTCGGCCCGACGCGACCGCTCGGACCCCAGCCGCTTTTCCGCCGCCGCCAGCAACAGGCGCTTGTCGTTCGCCCGCGCGCCTGCCTCGACGGTGAAGCGAAAACCTTCCAGCCGCCCGATGGGGTGGTCCTCGACCAGCACCTCGCCTTCGGGGCCGATGGTGACGGGCAGGGCGCCCGCATCGGCACCGATCCGGCGGATCAGCGCGGTGGTGCGCTTGTCGACGAAACGCTGGGTAAGGCTCGCGTGCAGGCCATCGGACAGCCGCTCCTCGATCTCGCGCGTCCGCTCGGCCCAGTGGCGCGGATCGGCCAGCCAGTCGGCGCGCTGCGCGATATAGGCCCAGCTGCGGATCGCGGAGAGGCGGCCCGCCAGCGTCTCGACATCGCCCGCCATGCTGTCCAGTCGCGCAATCTCGTCGGCGAACCATTGGTGCGGGACATGGCCCAGGCCCTCGGACAAATGGCCGAACACGCGCGAGACGAAGCGGGCATGGGGATCGATGCCTACTTTGCGGAAATCGGGAATGCCGCACGCCGCCCAGAGGCGCGCGACCATGGCGGGCCGCCGCACCCGGTCGCGGACCCAGGGTTCGTCGGCCAGCCGCTTGAGTACCTGCAGATCGGTGGCGAGCGGGGCGGCGCGCAGCACGCCGGGTGCGGGCTTGCGCTCCAGGCTGCCGATCAGCGCGTCGATGCTCGACAGGTCGGGATCGCCCTCGCGCCAATAGAGATGGTCGAGCCGGGGGAAGCGATGCTCCTCGATCGCCAGAACCTCTTCGGGCAGGAACGAGTCCGGCCCTTCCTCGGCCAGCGCGCCGAACGTCCCGTCGCGGTGATGCCGCCCGGCGCGCCCGGCGATCTGCGCCATCTCGGCGACGGTCAGGCGGCGACGGCGACGCCCGTCGAACTTGTGCAGACCCGCAAAGGCGACATGCGCGACGTCCATGTTCAGGCCCATGCCAATCGCATCGGTGGCGACGAGATAGTCGACCTCGCCCGCCTGGAACATCTCGACCTGCGCGTTGCGGGTGCGCGGGGACAGCGCGCCCATCACGACAGCGGCCCCGCCGCGCAGGCGGCGCAGCATCTCCGCCACCGCATAGACCTCCTCGGCCGAGAAGGCGACGATGGCGGAGCGCTTGGGCAGGCGACTGATCTTCCTGGCGCCCGCATAGGTCAGCGTCGAGAAACGGGGCCGGGCGATGATCTCGGCATCCGGCACCAGCGCCCGGATCATGGGTTTCAGCGCCTCGGACCCCAGGATCATCGTCTCGTCCCGGCCGCGCCGGTGCAGCAACCGATCGGTAAAGACATGACCGCGCTCCAGATCCGCACCCAGCTGCGCCTCGTCCAGCGCCATGAAGGCGACGTCGCGGTCGGGCATGGATTCGGCGGTGCAGAGGAACCAGCGGGCGTCGGGCGGCACGATCTTTTCCTCGCCCGTCACCAGCGCCACCTGGCCCGGCCCTTTCAGCGCCACGACCCGATCATAGACCTCACGGGCCAGCAGGCGGAGGGGAAAGCCGATGATGCCGCTGCTATGCGCGCACATCCGCTCTATCGCGAGGTGCGTCTTGCCGGTGTTGGTCGGCCCGAGAACGGCCGTCACGGCGCCCGATACGCGGCTTGTCATACACCCTACATCGGGCTTCGCGGGCGCGGTTGCAACGACATGGAGCAAGACGGGGAGCAAGATCGTCGCGCACAGGCGGGATTTGGCCCGGTCCGGCCACGTCTTGCCGCAGCATCGGGGCGGCGGGGCGCAGCGGCTTTGACTTTGCGGGCGCTACCCCACACCGCAAAATCCTGTGCGCCGGGGGGATCGGCGACGCTGTTCGACGATTTCACGGAAACCCGACGCCTCTCATGTTCCTTGCCACCGACGAAGCCCTGATCCTGTCCGGGGGAACCGCCACGCGGCCCATCGGCCGCATGGCCCCGCCGCCCATGGGACGCCTGGCGCGGTGGCGCATCGCCGCGCGCGAGATCGACTGGGTGCCCGATCTGGGGACGCAGATCGGCAGCCGCGACTGGTGGCGGGGTCTGGCGACGTGTTCGGCGCTCTGTGTTGCGACCATTGCGATGGCGCCGGGCTTTCACCGTCCGATCGTCGGGCAGGCGCCCGCTCCCCTGACCGGCGAGGCGCGCAGCCATGAGCGCGCGCAGGCCATCGCCCCGCTGGCGCTGGGCGCGGACAGCGGGCAGCGTCTGGCCGCCAATGAACTCGTCATGCATCTGGCCGAAGCACCCGAGCGGCCCGTGGTGGAATTGTCCGCCACCATCGGCTCGGGCGACCGTCTCGACCGCGTGCTGCAACGCGCCGGCGTATCCCGGGACCAGGCCCGCGCCGCCGCCGCCCTGATCGCGCCGGTGACGGACGGCGAGGCGATCCCGTCGGGCACCCGTATCACGCTGACCCTGGGACGGCGGCCAAGCCGATCGGTCGCACGGCCGCTGGAGACGATGAAGCTGCGCGCGCGCTTCGACCTGGCGGTCACGCTGACCCGCACGCCGCAGGGATTCGACATGACCCAGGCGCCCATCGCTATCGACCGGACGCCGCTGCGCCTGCAAGGACTCGCGGGATCGAGCCTGTACCGATCGGTCCGCGCGGCGGGCGCCCCCGCCAAGGTGGTCGAGGCCTATATCAAGGCGCTGGCCGCACGCATGTCGGTCGGCCGCGACGTGAAGCGTTCGGACAGTTTCGACCTCATCATCGAGCGCGAGCGCGCCGCGACCGGCGAGACCCGGCTCGGCAAGCTGCTGTTCGCCGGGCTCGACCATGGCGGGCGCAAGGTGCAGCTGGCGCGGCTGGCCGATGACGATGACGGCCAATGGTATGACGTGAACGGCCAGAGCGAGAAGCGCGGCGCGATGGGCATGCCGGTCGCGGGGCGCGTGACCTCGTCCTTTGGCAAGCGCGTCCATCCGATCCTGGGCTTGATGCGGATGCACAAGGGCACCGATATCGGTGCGCCCTATGGCACGCCGATCCATGCGATGATGGACGGCGTGGTCAAGTTCGCCGGACGATCGGGCGGATATGGCAATTTCGTCAAACTCGCCCATGCGGGCGGCATTGCCAGCGGTTACGGCCATATGAGCCGTTTCGCCGTTCGCTCGGGCGCGCATGTGAAACAGGGGCAGGTGATCGGCTATGTCGGCTCGACCGGCATGTCGACCGGCCCGCATCTCCACTGGGAAGTGTGGAAGAACGGCGCGGTGGTGAATCCGCGCACGCTGAAGCTGGCGAGCATGGCGGTGTTGTCGGGGGCCAAGCTGCGGACGTTCCGGCGCGAGGTGCAGGCGCTGCTGGCGGTCCGGCCGGGGCGGTAACTCGTTTTCCTCCCTCCGTTCAGCCTGAGCGAAGTCGAAGGCCAAGGGATGACTTGGCCAAGGGCAGTACATGCACTTCGACTTCGCTCAGTGCGAACGGGGGTGGGGATTACGGCGTTATTTCCCCGCCGCGCGCCAGCGGCCGACCGTCTCGGCCAGCACCCGGTTGCCGCCCGACGGGTTCGCCCAGAGCGCGGTGATCGTCATGTCGCTCGACGCGGGCCGTTTTTCCTCGGGCAGGTTGTCGAAGCTCGCGCGCATCGGGAAGCTTACGCCCTCGCCGCACAATATCGCCTCGCGGTTGCGCAGCGCCGAAATGGTGTCGAGCAGGCCGCGCCCGCCCTCCGGCATCGCCGAGCGGACCATCGCCTGATCGCGTTCGTTGTTCAGCCGCATGGCGATGATCGTGCCGCATTGCGACAGCACGCCCTCGGCCAGGTCGGACGGGCGCTGGGTGACGAGGCCCAGCGAGACGCCATATTTGCGCCCCTCCTTGGCGATGCGCGACAGGATGCGGCCGACCGCCGAATCCTGTTCGGCCTGCGCGGGGATGTAGCGATGCGCCTCTTCGCAGACCATCAGGACGGGGCGACGCTCGGCGGGATGGGTCCAGATCGCATGGTCGAAGATCATCCGCGCCAGCACGGCGACGACGCTGCTGGTCACGTCCGACGGCACGCCCGACACGTCGATGATCGAGATCGGCCGCCCGTCACCCGGCATCCGCAGGATGCGCGCGAGGAAGTCGGCCATCGTATCGGCGACCAGCATCCCCGAAAACATGAAGGCATAGCGGGGATCGGCCTTGATCTCCTCGATCTTGGACTTGATCCGCTGATAGGGGGCGATGTCGCCGACCCGCTCCAGCTTGCTCATCTCCTGGCCCAGCTGCGCGGTCAGGTCGGACAGCAGATAGGGGATCGGCGTGTCGACGGTGACGCGCGGCAGCTCGGCGGCGGCGCGGCTGCGCATCCGGGCGGCGAGCAGGCATTTGGCCAGGACATCGGCGTCGTGCTGGCGCTGCTCGCCGCTGGCCGACAACAGGATCTCGCAATGCTCGGCGAAGTTCATCAGCCAATAGGGCATGCGCAGATTGCCGACGTCATGGATGCTGCCGGTGTCGCGAAAGGCGCGGGCATATTCGCCATGCGGGTCGATCATGACGATATGGCCCAGCGGCGCGCGCTCGCAGATGCGGTGCAGGATCATCGCCGTCGCGGTGGACTTGCCGGTGCCGGTCGATCCCAGAATGGCAAAATGCCGCCCCAGCAGCGCATCGACCGCCAGTGTCGCGGGGACCGTGCGCGCGGGGTGGACGGTGCCGATCGTCACCGTCGTCTGGGCGCGGTTGAGGTGGATGCCCGCCAGCTCGTCATTGGTGATCGCATGGATCGTCGCGCCGGGCATGGGGTAGGAGGTGACGCCGCGCCGAAAGCCGTACAGTGCGCCCGTCTCGGGTTGGCGCATCCCTTCGCCCATCAGGTCGATCTCGGTCGTCAGCGCGGCGGCGTCGCTGGCGGGGTCGAGCGCGAGCGAGCGGATCGTGCCGATGATCCAGCGGTCGCCGCGCTTGAGCTTGACCGGCATCGCCACCTGTCCGGCGGCGGCCAGCACCGGATCGGCGGCCTCCGCCAGCGCGGCCAGCGCCTGGCGGTCCAGCACGATCCGCCCCGATGACCCGGCGATGGCGAGCAGCCACCCGATGACCGGCGTGTCGATTGCGGCATGAGGGTCGGCAGGCGGTAGGGAGGACATGGGACGCGCCGTCATGTGGAATGGGAGGATGGCGACGCTAGAATGGAAATCTTAAGATTTCCCGATCCTTACACCCGCCGCGCGATCCACCCTGCGGTCCAGCCGAGCAGGATCGACAGCGCCACCGCGGTCAGGCCATAGGGGATGGCCGCGCGGTCGGCGGCGCGCGCCACGAAACGCTCGAACCCTGATTTGCGGATGTCGATGTCGCGCACGGCGGCAGCCAGCACGCGGCCGTCGCGGATCAGGAAGGTTTCGGCGGTGAAGCGCCCGACCGGCACGCGCGCCGGGATGGTGACGCGGGCGCGGTAGAGCACATCGTCGGTAATCTCGACGGCGCGTGGTGCCTCGACATACAGGCCGCTGCGGCGGCGCTGGTCGACCAGCCCCTGCTGGAACCGCGCCTGGACGTTGGCGGGCGCAGCGGAGGCGGGCGAGAGCTGCAGGCTGTCGAGCCCGAGTTCGTAGATGGCGCGGGTGCGATCGTCGACGATCCGGGTAATCGGTCGGGACGAGGCGATGGCATAGAAGGACGGCGCCGACTGGTAGCGCAGCCGCCCGGCATTGACCCAGAGACCGGCGATCTTCTCCTTCTCGCGGATCAGGATCGACTGGGTTGGTCCCTTGACCACGACGACGATGTCGGTCGGCTTGTCATCCTGCGGCGGGCGGCCGCCGGGATAGAGGATCGCACCGAACAGCAGCAGTTCCGCGCCGGTGAAGCTGTAGGCGATCTGGATATCGCGCTGCGACACGTCGGGGACCAGCACCGGCTTGGCCTGCGCCATCAGCAGCGGCGAGAACAACGCCAGCGTGACGGCCAGCCTTTTCATAGCGGCTGCACCGTGAAGATTTCCTCGGGCCGCCACACCAGGCCCAGCAGGATGCGCAGGCCGACCAGCAGCACGATGACCGCCAGCGCCAGGCGCAGATATTCGGGCTTGGCATTGGTGGCGAGCTTCGCGCCCACCTGTGCCCCCGTCACCGATCCGACCAGAAGCAGCCCGGCCAGCACGATATCGACCGCCTTGGTGGTCGTGGCATGGACCATCGTCGCGGCGGCGGTGACAAACAAGGTCTGGAACAGCGAGGTGCCGAGCACGACATTGGTCGCCATGCCCAGGATATAGATCATCGCGGGCACCAGGATGAATCCGCCGCCGACACCCAGCAAGATGGTCAGGATGCCGGTAAAGAAGCCCAGCATCAGCGGGGCGAGCGGCGAGATATACAGGCCCGAGGCATAGAAACGGGTGCGGAAGGGAAGGGCGGCGACCAGCGGATGATGCCGCCGCCGCGCCGCTTTCTGGGGACGCCCGCGCCGCTGCGCCAGGATCGCCCCGGCCGCCTCGCGCGCCATGACCGATCCGATCCATCCCAGCATCAGGACATAGACGATGGCGATGACCGTATCGATCTGCCCGCTCGCCTGGAGCAGGCGGAAGATCCACGCGCCCGCGAACGATCCGACCACGCCGCCCGCGACCAGGACGCCGCCCATCTTCACATCGACCCCGCCGCGCCGCCAATGCGCGGACACGCCCGAGACGCTCGCCCCCGTCACCTGGCTGGCGGCCGAGGCGGCGGCGACGGTCGGCGGAATGCCATAGACGATCAGCAGCGGCGTGGTCAGGAAGCCGCCGCCGACCCCGAACATGCCCGACAACAGGCCCACACCCGCCCCCAGCGCGATGATGACGAGCGCATTGACCGACAGGTTGGCGATCGGAAGATACAGGTCCACGGCCGCGTTATAGACGCGCCCGCCTTTCGGAACAGTGTCGAAGCGTCAGAAATCGCCCGCCAGCGTCAGCGCGAGGCCGGAGTCGGGCGCGGCGCGCCCCGCCACCCGCTGCCGCCAGTCGAGCGACAGGCGGACGCGCCGGTCGGCGACGGGCAGGGCGATGCCCAAAGTCGGACCGATATCCAGCCGCTGCGCATCCCGCTGCGCCCCGCCCCATAGCCCCAGCCCCAGGTCGAGGGCGGGTGTCAGCGGCATGCTGGCTCGCACCGCGCCGTCCGCGAAGGGCTCGATCCGCGCACGCGCCACCGCACCGGCCTGGGCATAGCCAGCCAGGACGATGCCGGGAGCCACGGAACGGGGGCCGATCCCGCCCGCGACCAGAGCGGCGGGGGCATCCTGCCCGGCATCGAGCGCCAGCCGCTGTTCGACCAGCAGGCGAATCGGCACATGGCGAAGCGGCCGGCAGTCGATCCCCACCGCCAGCTCGCGCCCGATCCCCTGCGACGGCGCGGACAGGCGCAGGCTGGCGGCGACGTCGCCCCGCGAATCGAGCCGCCGTAACAGGCGAACGCCCGCTTGCGTCCCGCCCAGCTGTCCGCCGGGCAGCAGCGTCTGGCGTCCTTCGCGAAGGACGGCCCACAGGCTGGCGCTCCACCGCCGCGGCGGGGCGGGAGACTCGGGCAGCGCCATATTCGGTGAAAGCGCTATGACGGAGGGTGCCGATGCGGTGATCGGGATGTCCTGAATCGGCGCTTGCGCGGCCGGAATCCCGGAATGTCGCGCAGGATTCAGGATCGAGGGTGTCGATCGTGGCGCACGCGTGATCGCGAATCGGGCGGACCCAATGTCGGGCCGACGCAGGACCGGGCCAGGAATCGCGATCCGGGCAGCGTGTGCTCGGCTATGTTTTACGGATGTCGCCGCCATCTCCACGCCCGGACCGGAGGGCAACAGAAAGGCGATGCGGCCCAGCGCCCACATGCCCACCATGCCTCCGAGGAATCGTAAGGGGCGTCCGCTCATGATTGCGGCGACAGGTCGGGAAAGTGGTGGCTCGTCTTGTCCCAGGCGGGCACGCCGCCGCGCAGCACATGGATATAGCGGACGAAGGCGCGGGGGATCGCCGCCAGCGCCACGAAATTGCCGATGACGAATCGCGGCAACGACCAGAAGGCCTCGCGCCAGCCATAAGCGCGGCCCGTGAACATCATGCGAATGCCCAGCCGCCATGCCAGCAGCAGGGCGTTGATCCCGAACAGGATGCGAAGACCGGGATCGACCGGCGGCAAGGGCGTGTCCGCGATCCAGTGAATCGATACCCCCATCGCGTCGGCGGTCATCCCCAGATAGGCCGCTGCCAGCACCAGCATCGCGATCGGCCCCCGCCGGTCGCGCAGCCGCCACCAATGATCCCCTATCGCCAGCGCCCGCCCCCAGCCGGTGCGATCCCAGCCGATCAACGCGATACCGGTCATCCACCGTGCCTTTTGCCGGACGGCCGTCACCAGGGTCGCCGGGAAATAGGCGCGCACCGCGACCACGCCGCCGGGCGTCCCGTCGGCGACGCGGGCGAACAGCCCCTCACCGCCCAGTTCGGCGATGCGCAGGCCCAGCTCATAATCCTCGGTCAGGCTGGTCGCATCGAACGGATCGCCCCCGCGCGACGCGGCGATCCGGCCCAGAATGGCTGGCGACAGCGCGCAGCCGGTGCCTGCCAGCGGCATACCTGCGCCGATCCAGGTGCGCACGACCAGCTGTTTGATGTGGCTTTCGGCGAACTCGTCGGCATAGTGGCCGGACACGAGGCGCGATCCCGGTACGACCAGCGGCAGGACCGGCAATTGCACCACCGCCCGTTCCTCGATCAGCGAATCGAAGACCGCCAGCTCGTCCGTATGCACGACATCCTCGGCATCGTGCAGGACTATTGCCTTTGCCTGGAACCCCTCCGCCACCATGTCGCGCTGAAGCGCGTGCCAGAGCGTGTTGAGGCAATCCGCCTTGGTCGTCGGGCCATAGCGCGGGCCGATGACCAGACGGACCCGGTCATCGCGTTCGGCCACATCGGCGGCGGCGGCGATGGTCGCCGGATCATTGGGATAAAGCCCGATATAAAGGCGATAATCGGGATGCCGGAAACGCGCGAGCGCGGTGGACAGCATAGCGCCGATCACCGCCGCCTCGTCCCAGGCCGGGGTGAAGACGATCATGCGTCCCGGCTGTTCGGGCCGGGGTAGCGAATGGCTGTGGATCGGAGTGCCGGACCTCTTTATCAGCCGGCGTACGAAATAGAGAAGGTCAACCAGAAGATCATCGACACCCCCGATCAACAATCCGACCGCCGCGAACAACAACAGTTCACGCGCGACGATTTCGACGATTGTCGCCATATCCCCCATCCGGCTTCCCCCGTTGCCGAATCTTGGTGTGCCTGTCCGAAATGGACGGATCAATAGCCGTCTTGACGTTCATTATGGTCTGATTTGACTTGGGAAAAAGGCGTGTGCTTCGCGATTTTTCCCGCAAAATCAGTGCGTCGGATCGGGCGGGTGGTTGCGCCTTCTGTTGCGGTGCAACATATGGGGCGTCGAAAGGATTTCCCATGGCCCGGACATTTCCCCCCGGCATCGTCCATACCGCGCTGGCGGTGGGCGGCTTTGCGATCGGCACGACCGAATTCGCCGCGATGAGCCTGGAGCCCGACCTGGCACGCGGCCTCGGCATCGATGCGCCGACGGCGGGGCATGTCATCAGCGCCTATGCGCTGGGCGTGGTGGTGGGCGCGCCGCTGCTGGCGGTGCTGTCGGCCAAGCTCGCACGGCGCACGCTGCTGATCGCGCTGATGCTGATGTTCGCGGCGGGCAACGGCCTGTCGGCGATGGCGCCCGATTATCACTGGATGCTGTTCTTCCGCTTCCTCAGCGGACTGCCGCACGGCGCCTATTTCGGGATCGCGGCGCTGGTCGCGGCTTCGCTCGTCCCTGAATCGCGGCGCACGGTGGCGGTCGGGCGGATCATGCTGGGGCTGACGGTCGCCACCGTGATCGGCGTGCCGCTGGCGCAGATGCTGGGGCAATGGCTCAACTGGCGCTGGGTGTTCGGCGTCGTCGCCGCGCTGGCACTGCTGACCGCGACGCTGGTCGCCATCGCCGCACCGCATGACCGGCCCGACGAAGGCGCGAGCATCCGCCGCGAACTCGACGCGCTGAGCAAGGGACAGGTCTGGCTGACGCTGGCCATCGGGGCGATCGGCTTTGGCGGCATGTTCGCGGTCTATACCTATCTGGCGGCGACCCTGACCGAGGTGACGGGCGCGTCCACCGCCATGATCCCGCTGGTGCTGGCCGTGTTCGGGCTGGGCATGACGATCGGCAATATCGTCGTGCCGCGCTTTGCCGATCGCGCGCTGATGCCGACGGCGGGGGGCCTGCTGCTCTGGTCGGCGGCGATGCTGGCGCTCTATCCGCTGGCGGCGCAAAGCTTGTGGACGATCCTGCCGCTCGTCTTTGCGATCGGGCTGGGCGGGGCGCTGGGCACCGTGCTCCAGACACGGCTGATGGATGTGGCGGGCGAGGGGCAGGGGCTGGCCGCCGCGCTCAACCATTCCGCGTTCAACACCGCCAACGCCATCGGCCCCTGGGCCGGGGGCCTGGCCATCGCGAACGGTTTCGGCTGGACCTCGACCGGCTATGTCGGTTGCGGGCTCGCGCTGGGCGGCTTTGCGATATGGCTGATCGCGCTGCGGTTCGGCGGGACTAGCGCGCCAGCGGATCGGTCGAATCGTCCGGTCCTGTCGCACTGAGGCTTTTGGCCACCGCCGCGACCCGTTCCATCACGCGCAGGATGTTGCCGCTGGTCAGGGCCATCAGGTCGGCATCGCTCCATCCGCGCCGGACCAGCTCGGCCAGCACCAGCGGATAACCGTCGACTCCGGTCATCCCCTCCGGCCCCGTGCCGTTGATCCCGTCATAATCGCCGCCGAATCCCACCGCGCCGCGTCCGGCCACATGCGCGATATGCTCGACATGATCGGCGACCATCGCCGCTGTCACGCGCGGCGGGGGATGGCTCGCGTCCCAGGCGACCAGCGGCGCGGGGCTGCGCAAACCATAGACATTGGCGGGCACCCCGACGGACTTGGCATAGGCCGTGCGCCGCGCATCCCAGGTCCGCCAGTCGCGCGAGAGGAAGGCGGGATAGCAGTTTACCATCACCACGCCGCCGCCCATGCCGATCCGGCGAAGCAGCATATCGGGAATGTTGCGCGGCGCATCGGCCAAGGCGCGGGAATCGGAGTGCGAGGCGATGACGGGAGCCCGGCTGCTATCGAGCACCGCCGCCATCGTCGCGTCGGAGACATGGGCGACATCGACGATCATGCCGATCCGGTTCATCTCGGCCACCACTGCCCGGCCGAAAGGGCTGAGGCCGTTGGCTATGGCCGAATCGGTGGATGAATCAGCCCAGGCCAGACTGCGGCCATGGGTCAGCGTCAGATAGGCGACGCCCAGCGCCCTATACTGGCGCAGCACCGACAACCGCCCGTCGATCTGATGCCCGCCCTCGACCCCGATCAGCGAGGCGACCCGGCCCGAGCGCGCGATCCGGCGGACATCACCGGCGGTGCGGGCCATCGCGAGTCGGGTCGGATGCGCGGCGACCAGGCGGTGGACACGGTCGATCTGCTCCAGCGTCATCTCGACCGCGCACGGGCCGGTGACATCGGCGGGAATCCATACCGACCAGAATTGTCCGCCGACCCCGCCGCGCTTCAGCCGAGGCAGGTCGGTCTGGAGCGAAAAGGGCAGCGCGCTCGTGTCGGTTTCGAGTGTGGGCGACTCGGGCGGGAGATCGGATTCGCGCAGCGCCCAGGGCAGGTCGTTATGCCCGTCGACGATCGGTGCGCGGGCGAGGAGCGATTCGACCCGCTGCGTGACGGCCGGATCGGCGGCCTGGGCGAGCAGAAGCGCGATCAGCATGTCGGCCGCTGTTCGAATCGCATCAGCATGGGGTCGATGGGCTGCTCGATCATCTCGACCCGATCGACGCGGGCGGCGGGCGGTCCCGACCCGGCCTCGGACACGATCCGCGCCACCGTCTCCTCGGACCCCTGCACCACCGCTTCGACCGAGCCGTCCGCGCGGTTGCGGACCCAGCCGGTCAGCCCCGACGCTTTGGCGCGCCCGAGGAACCAGTGACGATAGCCGACGCCCTGGACGCGCCCGGTGATGCGAAGATGACGACCGATCATGCCCGCCACTGTCGCGTGGGCGGCCCGCAAAGGGAAGGTCCTATTCCTCCCCGGCGCGGGGAGGGGAATCACTTCAGGCTGGCGGTCACCCCGTCGATCACGAACTGCACCGCCAGCGCGGCGAGCAGCACGCCCAGCACGCGGGTGATCACCGCCTCGATCTTGGCGCCGAGCAGCCGCATCAGCGGCCCCGCCGCCAGCAGCGCGACGAGCGTCAGCAGCAGGATCGACACCATCGCGCCCAACACCACGATCGAGGCCTGGAGCCCCGAATTGCGGCTCATCAACAGCATGACGGTCGCGATCGAGCCCGGTCCCGCGATCATCGGCATCGCCATGGGGAAGATCGACACGTCCTCCGCCTCGTGCGGATCGTCGGCGACCTTGGCGGCGCGGTCCTCGCGCCGCTGGGTCCGCTTCTCGAACACCATCTCCAGCGCGATCAGGAACAGCATGATGCCGCCCGCGATGCGGAACGCCGCCATCTCGATGCCCAGGCCGTGGAGCAGCGCCTCGCCGAACAGCGCGAAGACGAACAGGATGACCGAGGCGACCATGACCGCACGGATCGCCATCGCCCGGCGATGCTGTGGCGTCGCCCCTGCGGAAAGACCTGCATAGATCGGCGCGCAGCCCGGCGGATCGATCACCACGAAGAAGGTGATCAGCGAGGAGATATAGAGTTCGAGCACGGCCTTACAGCGCCGTCTGGTCGATCGCGACCCCCTCGCGCCGTCCCGCCGAAACCAGCGTGTTGCGCAGCAGGACCGCGATCGTCATCGGCCCGACGCCACCGGGCACCGGCGTGATCGCGCCCGCGCGGCTTACCGCCGTGTCATATTCGACATCGCCGACCAGCCCCGTCTCGGTACGGTTGATGCCGACATCGATGACGCTGGCGCCGGGCTTGATCCACTCGCCCTTGACCAGGCCGGGCACGCCGACCGCCGCCACGACGATATCGGCGCGGCCGACCACCTCGGCGAGGTTGCGGGTGCGGCTGTGCGCCACGGTCACGGTGCAGCTTTCGCCGAGCAGCAACTGCGCCATCGGTTTGCCGACGATGTTCGAGCGGCCGACGACCACCGCGTCCATGCCCGACAGGCTGGGATGGATGCTCTTGAGCAGCATCAGACAGCCGAGCGGGGTGCAGGGCACGAAGCCCTCGCTGCCCGTCGCCAGCCGTCCGGCGTTGACCGGGTGGAAGCCGTCGACATCCTTGCCGGGATCGATCGCCTGGATCACCGCCTGCGCATCGATCTGGCCCGGCAGCGGCAGCTGGACGAGGATGCCGTCCACCATGGGATCGGCGTTCAGTTGCGCGACGAGGGCGAGCAGCGTCGCCTGGTCGGTATCGGCGGGCAGGCGATGCTCGATGCTCTCCATGCCCGCTTCGCGCGTGGCCTTGCCCTTGGAGCGGACATAGACGCTGGAGGCGGGGTCCTCGCCGACCAGCACGACCGCCAGGCCGGGCGCGCGGCCGGCCTTTTCGCGGAAGGTCGCAACCTGGGTGGCGATGCGGGTGCGGAGGCCGGCGGCGAACGCCTTGCCGTCGATGATCGTGGCGCTAGTCATGGGCACTCGCCATAAAGCGCCTGCGCGATACGCGCCAGTGTATGCGGGTCGCCCGCGACATGCAGCCGCTTCAACCGCGCCGTATCGCCCGCGATCAGGCTGACCGCGCGCTTGGGCACCCCGAAATGCTTGGCGACCAATGGGATCAGCGCCGCATTGGCCGCGCCGTCGACCGGCGGGGCCGACAGCCGTGCGGCGAAATGCTCGTCCGTGCCCGCACTCAGCGCATCGCGGCCACCGCGCGGTGTCACCCGGACCGCGATCCGAATCCCGTCATCGCATGGGGTCCAGGCGGGCATCAGCCGACGACGACCGCGCCCCCGTACATCGCATTGGCGATCGCGGTGTCCAGGACCTTGCCCAGGATGATGACCGCCAGCAGCACGACCATCGGCGACAGGTCGAGCGCGCCGAAATCGGGCAGGATGCGCCGGATCGGGCGATAGAGCGGATCGGTCATCTTCTGCAGCGCGTACCAGACCGACCGGATGAAGTCGTTCGAGGTGTTGATGACGTTGAACGCGATCAGCCAGGACAGGATCGCCTGCACGATGATGATCCACCAGACGACATTGAGCAGAATCTGAAGGATCTGAAGGATGAGGACCAACGTGGGGGCTCCCGAAGACGGATTTCTCCATATCTAGGGTAGGACGCGCTTCGGGGCAATAATCGTGCGCGATGGTCCTGACGCAGGCGGAACGAAGCCCGCCGTTGCGCGTCCCATCCTCATGACGAAGGAGAGGGGATGGCCGCGCCGGACGCGGGTCGCGATGGGGTTGCTGATCGGGCTGCCCCTGCTTTTCCTGTTGATCCTGGCGGTGTTTCCCTGGGGCCTTTTACGCGACGCCGTGTGCCGCGCGGCGACCGAGCGGTTCGGGCGGCCCGTGACGATCGACTCGGTCCGCCGGGTCGACGGCATCGGCTTTCATCCCACCATCGCGATCGAAGAGTTGAGGATTCCGCAGGCCGGTTGGGCGGGCCAGGGCGATTTCGCGCGCGTGAAGCGGGCGGAAATCCGCTTTTCGGTCTGGCCGTTGCTGCACGGGGCTTTCGTGCCCCAGGATATCCGCGTGTCGGGCCTGCGGCTGGCGTTGGTCCGCGACAAGCAGGGCCGCACCAACTGGTCACGTCCCGGCGAGCCCGAGGAAGGTGGCAGCGCCACCGACCTGCAGGGGCTGACCATCACCGATGGCGTGGTCAGCTATCGCGATGCCAAGGAGGATCGGCAGGCGGTGCTGAACGTCGCCGCCGATCCGGATCGCGGCGTGCGGGCCGAGGGTCAGGGCAGGGTGCGCGGCGCGCCGGTCCGCATCGCCTTTACCGGCGCGGCGGTGAAGCCCGGCCGCTGGCCCTTTACCGCCGATATCACCGGCGAGCAGCTGGTGATGAAGGCGGTCGGCACGATGGACCGGCCGCTCGACACCGATGCGATGACGCTGGACCTGACCGCGAAAGCCGATGACCTCAAGCGGATCGACGCGGTGATCGAGGCGGGGCTGTTCCAGACCCGGCCGGTCCAGCTGACCGCGCATGTCCGGCATGAACGCCCGCGCTGGACGATCACCGATCTGAAGGGACGGATCGGCCGCTCCGACCTGAGCGGGCGGTTGACCGTCGACAAGAAGGAAGGCCGTACGCTGCTGGACGGCGAGGTGACGGCGGGGCAACTCGATTTCGACGATCTGTCGTCGGCGCAAGGGCGTGCCGAGGCTGCCGCGCTGGAACGCCGGATCGGGCCGCGCCTCGTCCCCAATACCCGCATCGATATCGGCAAGATCGACACGACCGACGGCACCATCCGCTTCAAGGTCGGCCGCGTGGTCAGCGCGCAGAATCCCTCGCCAATCACCGGGCTCGCCGGACGGATGACGATGGACCATCAGTTGCTGACCATTGGCGATATCCGCATGGCGTTGCGCGAAGGCGTGGTAACGGGGCGGGCGGTGATCGACCAGCGGAACGGGGCGAAGGTGCCGAAACTGTCGGTCGACCTGCGGCTGCGCGGCGCGAGCGTCCTGTCGCTCTCGGGCGAGACGCGGATCACCGGCCGGGTCGCGGCGCGGGCGGTGCTGGCGGGCATGGGCGAGACAGTGCGCGCGGCGATCGGGCGTGCGGATGGGCGCATCGGGCTGGTCGTCGCCAACGGGACCCTGCCCGATCGCTATGCGACGGCGCTGGGTTTCGACGCGGGTGCGGCGTTCATGGGCGACAGCGGCAAGGCAACCTTGCGCTGCCTGGTGCTGGGCGTCGCCATGACGAACGGCACGGGCCGCGCCAATCCGCTGATCGTCGATACCTCGCGCAGTCGGCTGGACGGGACGGGGACGGTCCATTTCCCCGACGAGCGACTGGCGCTGCGGCTGACCGGCGCGCCGAAACAGGGCGCGACGCTCCGGCTGGCGGGTGCGGCAACGGTCGGCGGGACGATCGAGAAGCCCGACCTCGTGATCCCGAAGGAGGTCAAGTCGGTCGGCAATATCTTCAAGTCGATCGGTCGGGCGATCACCGGCGATACCGGACCGAAGGCGCAGAATGCGGCCTGCGGTGTGCTGTCGCGGCAGGTGCTGCGGTAAGCCCGCTTCCCAACCGCCGTTCCGCCTGAGCTAAGTCGAAGGCCAAGGGCATCCCATGGCCAAGTCACCCGCTTGGCGGACGTTGTAGCGTGGCCTTCGACTTCGCTCAGGCGGAAGGGAAGGTTAGAGTCGAAAACGATCAACTCCGCTCACCCCTCCCCTTCAGGGGAGGGGCTAAAACCGTGCAATGCTGATCGCTTTCAACTCTAATGGCCCTCGGCTTTCAGCGGGCGTGCGAGCAGCGCCCCGATGACCTCACCGACCGCCGCCCCTTCCAGCAACCGGCACACCGCCTCGCACACCGGCATGTCGACGCCCGCCGCCGCCGCCGCCTGTCGCAGCACGGGCGCGGTGAACGCCCCTTCCGCCACGGTCCGCCGGTCGGCCAGCAGTTCGGCCGACGAGCGCCCCTGACCCAGCCCGACGCCCAGCGAGAAATTGCGCGAGGCGGTCGACGAACAGGTCAGCACCAGATCGCCCAGCCCCGACAGGCCCGCCAGCGTCTCCGCCCGGCCCCCGCGCGCCAGCCCGAACCGCGTCATCTCGGCAAAGCCGCGCGCGATCAGCGCGGCGCGGGCATTCTGGCCCAGCCCCGCCCCCTCGACCACGCCGCAACCGATGGCGAGGACGTTCTTGATCGCGCCCCCGATCTCCGCGCCGGTCACGTCGTCGGTGGCATAGGGCCGGAAATGCGGCGCGGCGATCCGCTGCGACAGCGCCTCTCGAAGCCCGGCATCCTCGCACGCCAGCGTCACCGCCGTCGGCAGCCCCGCCGCCACCTCATGCGCGAAGGTCGGGCCGGACAGCACCGCGATCGGCGCGTCCGGGTGGATCGCGCGCGCCACGTCGCCCACCAGCCGCCGCGTCCCCGCCTCGATCCCCTTGGAACACAGGACCAGCGGCTTGAACCCGACCGGCATCGTGGCCAGCACCGTGCCCACCGCCTGGGCAGGCGTGACGACCAGCAGCGCGTCCATCTCGGCCATCGCGGCCGGATCGCTGACGGCCTCGATACTCGGCGACAGCGCGATGTTCGGCAGATAGAGCGGGTTGGCGTGCATCGTGTTGATCGCCTCTGCCACCGCCGGGTCGCGCGCCCAGATCCGCACCGGCCGGTCGCCATGCGCCGCCACCTGCGCCAGCGCGGTGCCCCAGGCGCCCGCGCCGATCACCCCGATCCTCATGCCTTCACCCCCGCGCCGCGCACCGCTTCCGCCGCCTGATCGAGCGGCCAGCGCGCCCGTGCGGGGGTGTCGAGCGGATCGGTCAGCCCTTCGCGGAACCGCTCGACACCCGCCCAGGCGATCATCGCGGCATTGTCGGTACACAGCCAGAGCGGCGGCGCGACGAAGCGCAGGCCATGCTCGGCCGCCAGCCCCTCCAGCGCGCCCCGGATCACGCCGTTCGCCGCGACACCGCCCGCGACGACCAAAGCGGTGACGGGCGGCACATTCGCCAAGGCCCGGCGGGTGCGGTCGAGCAGACAGTCGACCACCGCCTGCTGGAAGGACGCGGCAATGTCTTCCGGTGAATAATGCCCGATGGCGCGCGCCACCGCGCTCTTCAGCCCCGCGAAGGAGAAATGCGGTTCGGCCGAACCCTTCAATGGACGGGGCAGCGGCACCGCATGGGGGTTCCCCTCGCGCGCCGCCGCCTCGACCCGCGGCCCGCCGGGATAGCCCAGGCCCAGCAGCTTGGCCGTCTTGTCGAATGCCTCTCCGGCCGCGTCGTCGATCGTCGTGGCCATCCGGCGATAGCGCCCGACGCCCTCGACCAGCAGCAGCTGGCAATGCCCGCCCGAGACGAGCAGCAGCAGATAGGGATAGGCCAGCTCCCGGTCGGACAGGCGCGGGGACAGGGCATGGCCCTCCAGATGGTTGACCGCGATCAACGGCTTGCCCGCCGCATGGGCCAGCGCCTTGCCCGTGACGAGGCCGACCATCACCCCGCCGATCAGCCCCGGCCCCGCCGTCGCGGCGATGGCGTCGACGTCCGCCAGCGTCACGCCCGCATCGGCCAGGGCGGCGGCGACCAGCGGTTCCATCGCCTCGACATGCGCGCGCGCGGCGATTTCGGGGACGACGCCACCGAACGGAGCGTGCGCCGCCTCCTGCCCCAGCAGCCGGTGCGCGAGCACGCGGCCGTCATCGGTGACAAGCGCGGCGGCGGTCTCGTCGCACGAGGATTCCAGTCCCAGGATCAGCATGGGTTCCCCATACCCGTCCGTTGCCAACTTGTCGAAGGGGGGCTTGATGCGGCAAAGGCGGACATATGGTTCGTTTCCGGCTCGGTACGCGCGGTTCGCCGCTGGCCCTCACCCAGGCGCATATGGTGCGTGCGGCGCTGGCGAGTGCGCAGGGGTGGAGCGAGGACGCGGTTCAGATCGTGCCGATCAAGACCACCGGCGACCGGGTGCAGGACCGCGCGCTGGCCGAGATCGGCGGCAAGGCGCTGTGGACCAAGGAGCTGGACCGCGCGCTGTACGACCGTGAGATCGATGCCTCGGTCCATTCGATGAAGGATGTCGAGACGATCCGGCCCGACTGGCTGCACATCGCCGCCATGCTGCCACGCGCCGATGTCCGCGACCGGCTGATCGGCGCGGCAACCATTGCCGAACTGCGCCCCGGCGCGGTGATCGGCACCAGCAGCCCGCGCCGCCGCGCGCAGCTGCTGTCGCACCGGCCCGACCTGACCATCACGCTGCTGCGCGGCAATGTCGACACGCGGCTGGCCGCCGTGGCGAACGGCGACGTCGACGCCACTTTGCTTGCCGCCGCCGGGCTCGACCGGCTGGGGCGCGAGGTCGGCCAGCCCGTGCCGACCGACCAGATGCTGCCCGCGCCCGCGCAAGGGGCGGTGGGGATCGAGACTCGCGCCGACGATGCCGCCGCCACGATGCTGGTCGCCTCGATCGACCATGCCGAAACCCATGCTTGCGTGATGGCCGAACGCGCGCTGCTCGCCGCGCTGGCCGCCGATTGCCACAGCCCGGTCGCGGCGCTCGCCTCGCTGGCGGGCGAGATGCTGACCCTGCGTGCCGAATTGCTGGCCGAGGACGGATCGTCGCGGGTCGGCGGCTGGGTCGAAGGGGGCGTCGACGAGGAACTGGGCGCGCGGCTGGCGGTCGATCTGCTCGAACGCGCCGCGCCTGAGGTGCGCCGCCTGTTCGCCGGGGGCTGAGGCCGTGGCGGTCGTCGTCGTCCGGCCCGAACCCGGCCATGGTGCGACGATCGCCGCCCTGCATGCGGCGGGGCTGGAGGCCATGTCGCTGCCGGTGTTTGCGGCGCGGGCGGTCGCGTGGACAGCGCCTGCGGCCGAGACGTTCGATGCGCTGCTGTTCACCAGTGCCCAAGGTGTGCGACTGGCCGGATCGGCGCTCGATCCGGTGCGCCACAAGCCCGTGATCGCGGTCGGCCCCGCCACCGCCGCCGCCGCGCGGGAGGCCGGGCTGACGGTGGTGCTGACCGGCACGCAGGATGCCGCGTCGGTCGTCGCCGAAGCCCAGGCGCGGGGATATGGACGGCTGCTCCATCTGGCGGGGCGGGATCGGGTGGAGACGGGGGCGATGACCCGCATCGTCTATAGCGCCGACCCCGTGGCGGTGGAGGTGTCCGCGACCCACGCCTTGGCGGGGCAGATCGTCCTCCTTCACTCCGCCCGCGCCGCCGGGCGGCTGGCCGAACTGGTCGATCAGGCAGGCCTGTCCCGCGCCGCCGTCGCGCTGGTCGCGATCAGCGCCAAGACGGCGGCGGCGGCGGGCACCGGCTGGCGCACGGTCGCCATCGCCACCGCCCCGCGCGACGATGCCATGGTCGCCGCCGCGCGGGCGTTGACCGGAGCCGCCGCCACGGGGATAAGCGGGGCATGAACAATTTCGCGCCTTCCGACCGACCGCCGACGCGCGGCCCCCGAAAGGGCGTAATCGTCGCGCTGGTCCTGATCGCCTTTGTCGCCGGTATCCTGCTGATGGCCTATGCCATGCGCAACCTGTCCTGGTTCAACACCAATGGCACCGCGACGCAGGCCGTCACCGCCAAGCCCGGCACCACCAACGGCTCCATCAAGGAAGCGCCGCGCACCGATCCCATGGCGCTGGCCACGCGCGAGGCGCAACTGGCCGCGCAGCTCGCCGCGCTGGAGACGCGTGCCGCCACCCTGTCGACCGACGCCACGGCCGCGGGCGCGCAGGCGGGCCGCGCCGAGTCGATCCTGGTCGCCGCCGCCGTGCGCCGTGCGGTCGATCGCGGCCAGCCGCTCGGCTATCTGGAGGAGCAGCTGCGCACCCGCTTCGGCACCAGCGAGCCGCGTGCCGTCACCGTCCTGATCGTCGCCGCGCGCCAGCCGGTGACGCTGGAAACGCTGCACCAGGGGCTCGACACGCTGGCCCCCGATCTGGTCGTCAGCGGCGGCAATGGCTGGTGGGAGGGGCTTCGCCAGGAACTGGCGCGCCTGATCGTGATCCGCGAGGCCAATGCCCCCTCGACCAACCCCGCCGACCGGCTGGCGCGCGCGCGTCGCCTGCTCGATGGCGGACAGGTCGATGCCGCCCGGGCCGAGGTCGCGCGCCTGCCCGGTGCCGCCGCCGCGCAAGGATGGCAACAGGCCGCGTTGCGCTATGTCCGCGCGCGCCAGGCGCTCGACCTGATCGAGAATGCCGCGCTCGTCACCCCGCCCGCGCCGCCCCCTGCGCCCATCGTGACGACCCCGGTGCCGGGCACCCCGCCCGCCGAGACGCCCGACACGACCACGGCCCAGGCCAGCCCACAGGATAATCCACAGGCTTCTCCACAGGCCGCGCCCGCTACGCCGACCATCTGAAATACTGTCCATCCGGGAAATTCCCGGATGCCGATCGCCCCGCGCCCGGTACACATGGATTGCGATGACGGCGCCGTTCAGTCCTCCTCTTATCCCGCGACCTGCGGCGCCTGAAGCTTTTGACAGGCTCGACCCGCGGGTGTTCTGGCCCCGGCGGCATGACTGGCTGGCGCTCGCCTGTTATGCAGTGGGGTTCGCCGTCATGCATCGGCTGGCGGCCTATTGGGGCGGCAGCGGTTTCTATTCGCTCTGGTTTCCGGCGGCCGGGCTGCGGCTCGCGCTGCTCTGGCGGCTGGGGGCGAGGCTGACCCCGGCGATCGCGCTGGTCGAGATCGCGGTCGACGTCACCCTGACCCCGGCGGTGCTGGCGGGCGTGCCCTGGACGGTCGCGATCTGGGGGATTGCACGCCCGGTGCTGGCCTATGGCGCGACGGTCGCGGCGATCGGCTGGCTGGCCGAGCGACGGGGGGCCGCGCTGCTGACCGCGCCGATGCCGCTGGGACTGGCGCTGGTGCTCGCCCCGCTGGCCGCGGCACTGAGCGCGGTGCCCCAGGCGCTGACCAGTCCCGAACTGACCGGCGTATCCGGCCCGCGCGAGGTGATCGTGTCGCTCGCCGCCTTTGCGGTCGGCGATCTGCTCGGCACGCTGTTCATCGCGCCGCCGCTGCTGTGGATCGCCGATGCGGTGTCGGGCCGGGCACGCTGGCGCTGGCCGCTGCCCTCGCTGCTTGCGGCGGTGGAGACGGCGGGAATATTGGGGCTGGGCATCGGTCTTGCCCGGCTGCTCGACCAGGCGGAGCTGGGGATGCAGCCCGCGCCGGTGCTGGTCGCGGTGGCGTGGATCGGGTTGCGCTTCGGCCGCGCCGCCGCCTGGGGCGCGCTGCTGGTCGTGGTGCTGCGCGTCCTGCCCGACACGGCGGGCGCGATGGACACGCCCGAGCGGTTGCAGCGGCACCTAGCCCTCGCGACCATTGTCGTCGCAGGCTATCTGGCGGGCAGCTTCGCCGATGCGCAGGCCGCCGCGCGCGCCATGTTGGAACGGCGTGACCGGCTGCTCTTCCAAGCCGAGCGGCTGAAGACGCTGCGCGCCATGTCGGTGGCGGTGATCCATGAGGTCAGCCAGCCGCTGTCCACGCTGGCGATCGAGGCGCGCCACCTGCACCGGCTGACCGCCGGGCGGGGAGACGAGATTGCGGACGGCGCTGCGCTGATCGATCGCAAGGCGGAGCATCTGGCGACGCTGATCCGCCGCCTGCGCCGGTTCGGCGGCCATGCCGAGGGCGCGCCGCAGCCGCTGGCGCTGACCGCGCTGGTCGACATGGTGGCGACGCTGGCCCAGGCCGAGGCGCGTGAGGCGGGCGTCGCCCTCATCATCGCGCCGGTCGACCCGGTCTGGCAGGTGATGGCGCAGGAGGTCGAGCTGGCACAGGCGGTGATGAACCTCGTCCGCAACGCGGTGCAGGCGGCGCAGGGCGATGCCGCCCCCGATCCCGTCACGCTGGACGTCACCGCCGACCAAAGCCACGCCGTGATCCATGTCGTCAATCGCGCCCCCGACCGGCCGGTCGTCCGCGACGGAATGGGGATCGGCACCCATGTCGCGCGCGCCATCGTCGAGGCGCATGGCGGCACCCTGACCCGGACGCGGGGGCCGGACGATATGGTCCACGCCGCATTGTCGCTTCCCCTGATCGAGACCCGCTGATGCCCTTTCGTTCGCCCGATCCCGCGGCCCCCGGCACCGTGCATGTGCTGGACGACGATGCCGATCTGGGGGCGGCGGTGGCACGGATGCTGACCCGGCAGGGTTTCGTCGCCACCGCCTTTGACGATCCCGCCGCGCTGCTTGCCGCCTATCCCGGCCGGGCCGCCCATGCCGTCGTCACCGATGTGATGATGGGCGAGTGGAACGGCTTCGACTTTGCCGAGCGGCTGCGTTCGCTCGATGCCCATGTCGCCATCCTGTTCATGACCGCCTGGCCGAGCACGGCCCATGCGGTCGATTCGGTCCGGCTGCATGGCGGCGTCGACTATCTCGACAAGCCGATCGACGAGGCGCGGCTCTGCGCGTCCCTGCGCGAAGGCGTGGCCTGGTCGACCGCAAGTCGCGCGACCGCCCGGCGGCTGGGCGATCTGTCGCCGCGCGAGCGGCAGGTGTTCGACCTGATGGTGCAGGGCCATGGCAACAAGGCGATGGCCGGGCTGCTCGGCCTGTCGCCCAAGACGATCGAGGACCACCGCGCCGCCGTTTTCCAGAAGACCCAGACGCAGAGCGTGGCGCAACTGATCGCACTGTCCCGCTGATCCGCTTGCGGCGAAGCGAGGAGCCGGGCTGGGGCGCAAAGCGTTGATCGGGATCGATCCTGTCGGAGACTCTGCCGTGATTCGTCCCGCATTCCACATGACCCGCTGGCTGGCGGGTGCGCTGATCCTGCCGCTGGCCGCCTGTGGCGGGAGCGGCGAGCCGGAGCGCAACATGGTGACGGCCGCCCCCTCGCCGACCGGTGATGCGACGCCTGCGGTCGAGCCGACCCGCACCAACCTGCCCGCGCCGATCAAGACCGGCGCCACCAGCGCCCCGGATACGGTCCTGTCCTGCTCTGCCGAGCGTGGGCAGGCGGCGGCACAGCGGCTGGTGAAGATCTGCACGTCGGTCTCACCCGCCACCCATCCGCCGTGCAATGCGGTCAACAGCTGCGCGATCATCGAGGACGAGATCGCCCGGTCGTGCGCGCTGATGGGCGACGACGCCGCGCAAACGCCCGGTTGCGCGGTCGATCCCAAAGGCGACGCGGCGGCGGCGGATGTCGTGCGCCGTTATTATTCGGCGATCAACGCGCATGACTATGGCACCGCCTGGACTCAATGGGGTCCGGACGGCCGCCCCGGCCAGCGCTTCGCCGATTTCCAGAAGGGCTTTGCGAACACCCGCGCGACCAGCGTGACGATCGGCAGGATGGCCCCCAGCGAGGGCGCGGCGGGATCGGTCTATGCGAGCGTGCCGGTGACGGTGAATGCACAGCTCGACGATGGGCGGCAGCAGCGGTTCGTCGGCCAATATGTGGTGCGGCGGGTCAACGACGTGCCGGGAGCGAGCGCGGCACAGCTGCGGTGGCATATCGATTCGGCGACGTTGAAGCCTGCGGGGTGATTCCCGCGCCTCGTCGCATGGAAGGCAGGAGAATGGCTTTCGCGGCTTAGCGCGGAACGTACACTTCGACTTCGCTCAGTGTAAACGGCGCTTGGGGTTTTGGGCTTAATTCCGCCCCCCGTTCAGCCTGAGCGAAGTCGAAGGCCACGCCCCGCCCTCGCTCACGGCCCGTTAAACCGGATGCCCCTCGGTATCACGCAACACCTCGCGCCGCCCGACATGGTCCGGGCGGCTGACGATGCCATCGGTTTCCATCCGCTCGATCAGCCGCGCCGCCGAATTATAACCGATCCGCAACTGCCGCTGGAGCCAGGAGGTCGAGGCCTTCTGGCTCTCGCACACCAGCTGAATCGCCGCGCGATATTGCTGGTCCTCTGCGGTGTCCTCTCCGGTCGGTGCGCCATCCAGCGCGAAGCTCTCCGCCGGTTCCTCGGTGACCGAGGAGATATAATCGGGCTGCCCCTGGGCGCGCCAGTGATCCGCCACCCGGTGGACCTCGTCGTCCGAAACAAAGGGTCCGTGGACGCGTACGATGCCCTTGCCGCCGGGCATGTAGAGCATGTCGCCGCGCCCCAGCAGCTGCTCTGCACCCTGTTCGCCCAGAATGGTGCGCGAGTCGATCTTGGACGTGACATGGAAGCTGATTCGGGTCGGCAGGTTCGCCTTGATGACGCCGGTGATGACGTCGACCGACGGACGCTGGGTCGCCATGATGAGGTGGATGCCCGCCGCACGCGCCTTTTGCGCCAGGCGCTGAATCAGGAATTCCACCTCCTTGCCCGCCGTCATCATCAGGTCGGCGAGTTCGTCGACGATCACCACGATCTGGGGCAGCGGTTCGTATTCGAGCTTTTCCTCCTCATAGACCGGCTGGCCGGTCTCCGGGTGATAGCCGGTCTGCACCTTGCGCCCCAAGGGCTGGCCCTTGGCCTTGGCCGCGCGCACCTTGTCGTTGAAGCTGGCGAGGCTGCGCACGCCGACGGAGGACATTTGCCGATAGCGGTCCTCCATCGTCTCGACCGCCCATTTCAGCGCGCGGACCGCCTTGGCCGGGTCGGTCACGACTGGCGACAGCAGATGCGGAATGTCATCATACATCGACAACTCCAGCATCTTCGGGTCGATCATGATCATCCGACACTGCTCGGGCGTCAGGCGATAGAGCAGCGACAGGATCATGCCGTTGAGACCGACCGACTTGCCCGAGCCGGTCGTACCCGCGACCAGCAGGTGCGGCATCGGCGCGAGGTCGGCGACCACCGAGTCGCCCGCGATATTCTTGCCCAGGATGATCGGCAGCTGCGCGGCCTGGTCGGCGAAGCTCTGCGACGCCACCAGTTCGTGCAGCGACACCATCTCGCGCTTGGCATTGGGCAGTTCGATGCCGATGACGTTGCGCCCCGGAATCACCGCGACGCGCGCCGAGATCGCCGACATGTTGCGCGCGATATCGTCGGCCAGCGCGATGACGCGGTTCGCCTTGATGCCGGGCGCGGGCTCCAGTTCGTACATGGTGACGACCGGGCCGGGACGCACCTCGACGATCGCACCCTGGACGCGGAAATCGTCGAGGACATTCTCGAGCAGACGCGCATTGCGCTCCAGCGCCGCCTTGTCGATCTGTCCGGCGGGCGAGGGCGGGGCGGGCGTCAGCAGGTCCAGGCCGGGGAGCTGATAGGGCGCGTCGCGGTCCGCGGCCGTCTTGGGCTTGGCGGGCGCGGGCGCGACCTGGCGGTCGGCGATGACGGGGGCGGGGCGATCCTCGCGCACCGGCACCGCCTTGCGCGCCAGCGTCAGCGGCTCTTCGTCATCCTCGTCCTCGTCGTAAAGCGCCTCGTCCTCATCGTTCCAGGGCAGCGCCTCGCCATCCTCGCCCACCGCACGGCGACGGCGCAGGCGCGCAAGGCCCCGTTCGGCGATGTCGAGTTCCAGGCTGCGGCCCCAGATCAAGGCGCCGCCCAGTCCGAAGGCGAGGCCGACCACCACCGATCCCCAGGTCACGACCGCCGCCTGGCCCGAAAATTCCAGCGCCCAGCGGACAAGGCCCGCCACCGACAGCCCGATCACCCCGCCCCAACCGGCGGGCAGCGCCAGCACCGCCGA
Organism: Sphingomonas sp. Sph1(2015); assembly: GCF_001970915.1. Taxonomy (NCBI): domain Bacteria; kingdom Pseudomonadati; phylum Pseudomonadota; class Alphaproteobacteria; order Sphingomonadales; family Sphingomonadaceae; genus Sphingomonas; species Sphingomonas sp. Sph1(2015). The sequence goes on along the minus strand of NZ_MQUI01000038.1, from coordinate 11,095 downwards.
GTCGGACACGAAGGACAAGGCGCAGGCCATCAAGGCGACGCCGATCACCGCCTGGCGCAGCATCTTGACCCAACGGCCCGCCGGGCGATCGCGCCACAAGCGGGTCGCGATGATCGGCCCCACGGGAAGGATCAGCGCGACGGCGGGGCCGAACAGGGTCAGCGCGATATCCGCGATCCACGCGCCGGGATGCCCCATCCAGTTGGCCGGGGCTGCGCCCGAGGCGGTGTTGAGCGCAGGATCGCTCGCCCGGTAGCTGGCGAGCGCCAGCACCAGCATCAGTGTCACGGCAAACAGGATGAGCGCGGCGACCAGCGCACCGCTGCGCACCGCCCCCGCCTTCACCGTCTCGCGCCATAGAACCGGCTGCGCGCGGCTGGCCATGGGTCTTGTCCTTCAGGAATGTTCGAAAATCCGGGAAAATTCCCAGGAAATATCATCCCCTCTGACGGTTCCTACGTCAAGGCGCGGGGGGCGACACCCGCATTGTTTGCGACCGCGTGACGGTCTAGGAGCATGGACATGGATAGCGACGTCATCATCCTCGGCGGCGGCCTGGTCGGGGCTACTCTGGGTGTCGGTCTGGCCGCGCATGGCCTGTCTTCGATCATCGTCGATCCCGCCGATCCGGCGGTCGTGCTGGCCCCCGGCTTCGACGGGCGCGCCTCCGCCGTCGCCTCGGCCAGCTGGCGGATGCTCGACGCAATCGGCATCGGCGCGAAGCTGGCGGGCAAGGGCTGCGAGATCCGGCACATCCGGGTCAGCGACGGTCTGGAGCCGGGCAAGCTCGATTTCATCCCTGACGCCGATGACGGCGCGCTGGGCACGATGTTCGAGAACAAGCTGCTCCGCCGCGCGATCCACGAGACGGCGAACGAGGCCGAGCTGGTCGATCTGCGGATGCAGACCCGCGCGATTTCGGTCGAGCGCGGCCCGGCGGGCGTCACGGCGGTGTTGAGCGACGGCACCACCGTCCGCGCCCCCCTGCTGGTCGCCGCCGAAGGCCGCCAGTCGCCGACGCGTGACGCGGCGGGGATCAAGGTCGCGCGCTGGTCCTATGATCACAAGGCGATCATCAGCGCCTTCCACCACGAGCTTGCCCACGAGAATATCGCGTTCGAGATATTCTACCCCAGCGGTCCCTTCGCGCTGCTGCCGCTGCCCGATGACGAGATCGGGCATCGCTCGGCGATCGTCTGGTCGGTGTCGGGGCGTGATGGCGATGCGATGCTGAAACTGTCCGACCGCGCCTTCCTGGCCGAGTCGGACAAGAGCATGGGCGGGTTCCTGGGCAAACTCTCCCATGCGAGCCCCCGTTCGGCCTATCCGCTGGGCTTCCATCGCGCCGCCACCATGACGGGCGAGCGGCTGGTGCTGGTCGGCGACTCGGCGCATGGCATCCATCCGATCGCGGGGCAGGGCGTGAATCTGGGCTATCGCGACGTCGCCGCGCTGGTCGAGGTGCTGGTCGAGGGCAAGCGCACCGGCCTGGACCTGGGCGATGCGGCCTTGCTCCAGCGTTATCAGCAGTGGCGCGGGCTCGACACGCTGATGGTGTCGGTGGCGACCGACGGCTTCAACCGCATCTTCAGCGTGCCCGGCAAGACCGCCAGCGCGATCCGGCGGCTGGGCATCACCGCAATCGACCATATCCCGCCGCTCAAGAGCCGCTTCATGGCCGAGGCGCGCGGGGAGACGGGGCAGCTGCCGCGGCTGTTGCAGGGGGTGATGGTTTAGTTCGGAGGGGTTGGTCCGAAGAGTACCTGCCCTCCCCCAACCCCTCCCGCAGGCGGGAGCGGTTGGGGGAGGGAACGCTCCAAGCGACGTGCCCTCGATAACACCGAGCCGGATCCCAAGCCGCACTTCGACGTTTCGCAAGTCATGAACACCGGGCCTGATCATCCCACCCGTCCCGTCCGAACCCCGATCCGCGACCGCCGCCAGACCGGCGTAGCCCGCGCCATGGCCGCCGCGCTGGCGGTGGTGCTGCTGACGTTGCTGGTCGGATGGAGCATCGGGCATCCGCTCTCCCCCACCGACAGAATGCTGCGCGCGGTGGCGGCGTCCACGGTCGCCGCTTTGTGGCTGGCGACGGCGATCGGCCATGTCGCGGCGCTGCGGTTCGATTCGCCCGCCGATATCGATGCAGCGGCCAGCGGCAGCCCCGATTCGCCGCGCGTCGCCATGGCGCAGGCGGTGTTGCGCAACACGCTGGAACAGGTGGTGCTGGCGATCCCGGCCTATCTGGCGCTCGCCTGGGTGGTCGAGGGGGCGGGGGCGATGATCCCGATGCTGGCGGCTTTGTTCTCGGTCGGGCGGACGCTGTTCTGGGCCAATTACGCGCGCGGTGCGGTGGCGCGAGCGTTCGGCTTTGCGCTGGGTTTCTATTCGAGTGTCGCGGCGCTGGTCATCGTGCTGGTGGCGCTGGTAGGACGGTTGATCTGATTACCCGCACCCACCGTTCAGCCTGAGCGAAGTCGAAGGCCAAGGGAATCCCTCGCGGCGAGCACGGAACGTGCACTTCGACTTCGCTCAGTGCGAACGGAGGGTGGGATGGCGTGGGGTGTTACAGTTGCCGCGCTTCCTCGACCAGCATCACCGGCACGCCGTCACGGATCGGATAGGCGAGGCCCGCCGCCTCCGACACCAGCTCCTGGGCGGCCTCGTCATAACGCAGCGGCGTGCGCGTCACCGGGCAGACCAGCCGTTCGAACAGCCACGGGTCCAGGCTCATTGCAGCGTCACCCGATCCTCGCCGTCATGGCGACCGAAAAACTGCATCAGCTGGATGATCAGCTCGGCGCGCTGTTCCAGATCGGGGGCTTCGAGCAGCGCCTGCTTGGCCGCCACATCGAACGGCGCGATCTGGGCGATGCCGTTGACAAGACTCTCGTCATCCAGCCGCCCGACCGCATCCCAGTCGACCGCATAACCCTGAAGATCGGCGAAACGCTTCGATTCCTGCTCCAGCGAGGCGCGGCGGCCGAGCGACAACAGATCCTCGTCGATCACCGGCAGCAGCTCGGCCTCGACCTGGCGGAAGGGCGTCGTCACCTCCAGCTCGCGGACGATGCGGAACAGCGAGACACCCTCGAGAACGAGGTTGTAGCGGCCATCCTCCATCGCCTCGACCTCGGCGATGCGGCCGACACAGCCCATCTGATAGAGAGACGGCGTCTCGCCCTCGCCCGAGGGCTGGACCATGCCGATCCGCCGGTCGCGCGCCATCGCGTCGGAGACGAGCGCCCGGTAGCGCGGCTCGAAGATGTGCAGCGGCATCGGCATCCCCGGAAAGAGGATCGCGCCCGCCAGCGGAAAGATCGAGAGCCGCGCCATCCGCGTTACCCGAACAGGATGGCGGACAGACGCCGCCGCTGCTGCGAGACCCAGGGGTCGGTCATGCCGACGACCTCGAACAGCTTGAGCAATTGCTGGCGCGCGGCATCCTCGTTCCAGGCACGGTCGGCAGCGACGATGTGGAGAAGGTTGTCCGCCGCGCCGTCCCGGTCGCCCGCCGCCATCTGCGCATTGGCCAGCGCAAAGCGCTTTTCGTGATCGTCGGGGTTGGCCGCGACCTCGGCCGCCAGATCGGCATAGTCCGCGACCGGCGGGGCCGAGCGGGCCAGCGCCACCGCCGCCACCGCGCGGTGGATGGCCGGGTCGTTCGCCAACTCCGGGGGGAGTGCCTCGATCATGGCTTCCGCCGCTTCGACCTGCCCGGCGGCGAGCAGCGCGCGGATATGGCCCGACAGCACGGCGGGATGCTCCGGCGCCATGTCGAGCAGCTGCTGGAAGATCGACACCGCGCGCTCGGCGTCACCCGCCTCCAGCACCTCCTCGCCCATCGCGATCAGCGGTTCCAGCTCGGCCGCCGCGTCCGCCGCCTCGGACTGGATCGGCAGTTGCTTGAGCAGCTGGTCCAGCATCGTGCGCAACGCGCTTTCGGTGCGCGCGCTGGTCAGGTCGGCGACCAGCTGGCCCTGGAACATCGCATAGACGGTCGGGATCGAGCGGATCTGGAATTGGTTGGCGATGAACTGGTTCTTGTCGGTGTCGATCTTGGCCAGCACGACGCCCTTGTCGGCATAGGCCTCCGCGACCTTCTCCAGCGTCGGGCCGAGTGCCTTGCACGGCCCGCACCATTCCGCCCAGAAGTCCAGGATGACCAGCTTGGTCATCGACGGCTCGACGACATCGCGGCGGAAGGCGGTGACCGCTTCCTTGTCGGCGGGCGACATTCCCAACGTGGCCAAAAGACGCTCCTTTACGTGTTGCTCGGCCCTATGTGGGCGAGGCGGTGCGGTAATGAAAGGCCGTGGCGTAAATCAGCCGTTCAGCCGCGCGATCGTGCGGTCCCGCCCGATCAGCGGGAGGAGCGCGGCCATGTCGGGTCCCTGCGCCCGCCCGGTAAGAGCCAGTCGCAGCGGCAGGAACAGCGTCTTGCCCTTGCGCCCCGTCGCGTCCTTCAGCGCGGCGGTCAGCGCGTGCCAGGGATCGTTTCCCCAGTCGATCTGACCCGCGACCTCCGCCGCCTGGGCCAGATAGGCGCGGTCGTCCCCGGCGGGTTCGGGGGCCTCGACCGGCCCCTCGATCACCTGCCACCAGGCGGCGGCCTGTGTGACGGTGTTGAGATTGGGGCGCACCGCCTCCCACTCCGCCGCGCCCATGCCGGTCGGCAGGCGATCGGCTACCGCCGCGTATGGCGTCTGGTGGAGGATGCGCGCGTTCAGCTGCGCCAGCTCGCCCTCGTCGAATCGGGCAGGCGCGCGCCCGAAGCGGGTGAAGTCGAACCCGGCGATCAGGGGCGTCATGTCGGCGAGCGGCTCGACCGGATCGCTGGTCCCGATCCGCGCCAGCAGCGCACGCACCGCCTGCGGTTCTATGCCGATCTCGCGGAAATGATCGACGCCCAGCGAGCCGAGTCGCTTGGACAGCTTACCCTCGTTGCCGGTCAGCAGCGCGGCATGGGCGAAGCGCGGCAGCGCGGCCTTCAGCGCCTGGAACATCTGAATCTGCAACGCGGTATTGGAGACGTGATCCTCGCCGCGCACCACCTGGGTCACGCCCATGTCGATGTCGTCGATCACCGAGGGCAGCATATAGAGCCAGGTCCCGTCGGCGCGGCGGATGACCGGATCGCTCATCGTCGCCGGGTCGAAACGCTGGGCACCGCGCACCGCGTCATCCCATTCGATGGGCGCGCCGTGATCCAGCTTGAAGCGCCAGTGCGGACGAACGCCTTCGCTTTCCAGCTTGGCCCGGTCCTCGTTTGTCAGGGTCAGCGCAGCGCGGTCGTACACCGGCGGCAGGCCGCGCCCGAGCTGGATCTTGCGCTTCAGATCGAGTTCCTGGGCCGTCTCATAGGCCGGATAGACGTGACCGCCCGCCACCAGCTCGGCAAAGCGCGACTCGTACAGCGCGAAACGCTGCGACTGCCGTACCTCGGCATCGGGGATCAGGCCCAGCCATTGCAAATCCGCGCGGATCGCCTCGACATAGCGTTCCTCGCTCCGCTCGGCATCGGTGTCGTCGATGCGCAGCAGGAAGCGCCCGCCGGCCTTTTGCGCGTACATCCAGTTGTGCAGCGCGGTGCGGATGTTGCCGACATGAAGCCGCCCGGTGGGCGAGGGAGCGAAACGGGTCACGGTCATGCCGTCAGCCCATAATCGGGGAATCACCTTTGCGCTATTGTGACAGCGCGATTAAGGGGACGCGCATCACTGGGCTGTCTGCGGGGACGGGATACCACCATGAAATTGATGACCGGCAATTCGAACCTGCCGCTGGCGAAGGCGATTTCCTCCTATCTGGAGGTGCCGCTGACCGAGGCGCTGGTGCGCCGCTTCGCCGATGAGGAAATCTTCGTCGAGATCCAGGAGAATGTCCGCGGCGAGGACGTGTTCGTGATCCAGTCGACCGGCTATCCGGTCAACGACAATCTCATGGAACTCCTCATCATGATCGACGCGCTGAAGCGCGCGTCGGCCAGCCGCATCACCGCGGTGATCCCCTATTTCGGCTATGCGCGCCAGGATCGGAAGCCGGGTCCGCGCACGCCGATCTCGGCCAAGCTGGTCGCCAACCTGATCACCGTGGCGGGTGCCGACCGCGTGCTGTCGGTCGACCTGCACGCCGGTCAGATCCAGGGATTCTTCGATATCCCGACCGACAATCTCTATGCCGCGCCGGTCATGTCGGCGGACATTCTGGCGCGCTTCAAGAACGACAACCTCATGGTCGTGTCGCCCGACGTGGGCGGTGTGGTCCGCGCGCGCCAGCTCGCCAAGCGGCTGAACAACGCGCCGCTGGCGATCGTCGACAAGCGTCGCGAGCGGGCGGGCGAGTCGGAGGTGATGAACATCATCGGTGACGTGGAAGGGCGCTTCTGCATCCTGATCGACGATATCGTCGATTCGGCGGGCACGCTGTGCAACGCGGCCGCCGCCTTGCGCCAGGCCGGGGCGGAGGACGTCGTCGCCTATGTCACCCACGGGGTGTTGTCGGGTGGCGCGGTGGCGCGAGTCGACGGCTCGGAACTGCGCGAGCTGGTGATCACCGACTCGATCGGCAATCACGAGTCGATCAACACCACCGGCAAGATCCGCCACCTGCCCATCGCCCCGCTGCTGGGCGAGGCGATCAAGCGCATCGCGGACGAGACGAGCGTGTCGAGCCTGTTCGATTGAGGATTGGTGGGGTAAGCCAATCGAGAGCATTTGTCTCGTGGCCGGCCCCCACCCCAAACCCAGTTTCAGGTAAACGATGCCCCGCATCGTTTAAGTCATGCCGGGGGCATGACCGACCTGAAACTCCCCTCCGGGAGGAGGGGCTTAGAAGGCGCGAGACGATGGACCTTGCCACGCCCCTCCCGCAGGCGGGAGGGGATGGGGGAGGGCTGGACCTAGGCGAGACGCTCGCGACCACCCAGTCTAAAATTCTCAGCGATTCCCCAGCGCGACGATATGCTCGAACACCGCCGGATGAAGCGGCTTGGAAAACGCACACCCATATTTGAAGCGGTCGCGCCAGGCGATCACCGCCTCCAGCGGGGCGAGCCCCGGAAGGGTCAGCCAGACGATCGTACCCGGCCACAGGGTGAAGCTGGTCTCGGCGCGAAACCCCTCGGGCGACAGGTCGACCACGTCGATCTCGAAGCGGGTCTGCCCCTTGTCACGCAAATGCGCGCGCATCCGCACGGCATGCCGCAGCGAGCGGCGGAGATCCTGGCCGGCTATCGGCTCGAATGGCGGTGTGAAGACCGGGTTATCCATAGCGCCCCCTCCATAAGGGAAAGAAGGTTACTTTTCCGCCAACGCCTCATGATCCTGCCGCGCTCCCGCCGGGCGGCGGACTCCGGCATGGGCGCGACGCTTCAATTCGGCTTTCAAGTCCTCCGGCCTGGGTGCGATCAGAAAGCCGAAGCTGACCGTCCCCTTCTTCGTCTCGACGACGTGGTGCAGCCGGTGAGCCTGGATGATCCGCTTCATATAGTCGGACTTTGGCAGGTATCGACTAGGCAGCCGCTTGTGGACGATGACGTCGTGAAAGCCGAAATAGATCGCGCCATAGGCGGCGATTCCCGCGCCGATCCAGGTGAAGCCCGGCCACCAGCCCAGTTGCACCCCGCCTAGGATCATAACGAAGGACGGAACCGCGAAGATCGCCGCGTACAGGTCGTTCAGCTCCCAGTTGCCGGTGCGCGGCCGGTGATGGCTCTCGTGCAGGAACCAGCCCGGCCCATGCATGATCCAGCGGTGCGCCGCATAGGCGAACCCTTCCATGAAGATCACGGTGCCGAGAAACAGGAGGATGCCGAAAGCCCAGTTCATCGGATCGGCATAACGCATTTCCGATAAATTTGTTGCTTATTCCGTTGGTCGTGCGCAGAGAGCACTCCGGCCGTGCGTGAAAAGCATTTGCGATGCATTTGCATTAAGGCGGTTTCGGGGTGGATTTGTCCGCCAGCCTGTGCTTTAGCCGCACCCAATTTCCCTAGAACCACCCGAGAGGCGGAAGGCTAGCGCATGAACATCCACGAATATCAGGCCAAGGAATTGCTCGCCAAGTTCGGCGTGCCCGTCCCCGCCGGCTTCGCCGCGATGACCGTCGAGGAAGCTGTCGAGGCATCGTCCAAGCTCCCCGGACCGCTCTACGTCGTGAAGGCGCAGATTCATGCGGGCGGCCGCGGCAAGGGCAAGTTCAAGGAACTCGGCCCCGATGCCAAGGGCGGTGTCCGCCTGGCCAAGACCGCCGACGAAGTGCGCGCTGCCGCGACCGACATGCTGGGCAACACGCTGGTCACTGTGCAGACCGGCGACGCGGGCAAGCAGGTCAACCGCCTGTACGTGACCGACGGCGTCGACATCGCGAAGGAATTCTACCTCGCGCTGCTCGTCAACCGCGCGACCGGCCGTGTCTCGATGGTCGCCTCGACCGAAGGCGGCATGGACATCGAGACCGTGGCGCATGACACGCCCGAGAAGATCCACTCGATCGACATCGACACCGCGACCGGCTTCATGCCGCATCACGGCCGCGCCGTCGCTGCCGCGCTGGAACTGACCGGCGACCTCGCCAAGCAGGCCGCCAATGTCGCGTCGAAGCTGTACGATGCGTTCCTGGGCACCGATGCCGAGCAGATCGAGATCAACCCGCTCGCCGTCACCGAGGACGGCAAGCTGATGGTGCTCGACGCCAAGGTCGGCTTCGACGGCAACGCCATGTTCCGTCACAAGGACCTGATGGAACTGCGCGACACCACCGAAGAAGACGCGATGGAGCTGGAGGCGTCGAAGTACGACCTGGCGTACATCAAGCTCGACGGTGACATCGGCTGCATGGTCAACGGTGCGGGCCTCGCCATGGCGACGATGGACATCATCAAGCTGAACGGCATGTTCCCGGCCAACTTCCTCGACGTCGGCGGCGGCGCCAACAAGGAAAAGGTCACCGCGGCGTTCAAGATCATCCTGAGCGATCCCGCCGTGAAGGGCATCCTGGTCAACATCTTCGGCGGCATCATGCGCTGCGACATCATCGCCGACGGCATCGTCGCGGCGGCGAAGGAAGTGAACCTGCAGGTTCCGCTGGTCGTCCGCCTCGAGGGCACGAATGTCGAGAAGGGCAAGGAAATTCTCGCCAATTCGGGTCTCGCCATCGTCCCCGCCAACGATCTGGGCGACGCCGCCAAGAAGATCGTGGCCGAGGTGCAGAAGGTCGCGTAAACCGCACCTTCGGCCCTGACGGACCGATGATAAAAGGGGCTCGGGCGGAAACGTCCGGGCCTCTTTCTCGTTCTGGGGTGCAAGTCTTGCGATGCGATCGCAACGCCGCCAAAGACGGCGGCATGTTTGGCTGTTCAGCCGGGAAGGAACCGCGATGAAGATCGTCGTGCCCGTGAAACGGGTGTTGGATTATAACGTGAAACCGCGTGTGAAGGCGGACGGGACGGGCGTCGATCTGGCGAACGTGAAGATGAGCATGAACCCGTTCGACGAGATCGCGGTGGAAGAGGCGATCCGGCTGAAGGAAAAGGGGGCGGCGACCGAAGTGGTCGTCGTCTCCATCGGCGAGCCCAAGGCGGCGGACACGCTGCGCACCGCGCTCGCCATGGGCGCGGACCGGGCAATCCTCATCACCGCCGACCAGCCGGTCGAGCCGCTGGGCGTCGCCAAGCTGCTCGCCAAGGTGGTGGAAGAGGAACAGCCTGGCCTGGTCATCCTGGGCAAGCAGGCGATCGACGGCGACAACAACCAGACCGGCCAGATGCTGGCGGGCCTGCTCGGCTGGGCGCAGGGCACTTTTGCGTCCAAGGTCGAGATCGACGGGCAGACGGCCAACGTCACCCGCGAGGTCGATGGTGGGCTGGAGACGGTGGCCCTCACGCTGCCCGCCATCGTCACCACCGACCTGCGCCTCAACGAGCCGCGCTATGCGTCGCTGCCCAACATCATGAAGGCCAAGTCCAAGCCGATGGCGACCAAGACCGCCGGGGACTACGGCGTCGACGTCGCGCCCCGCCTGACGATCACCCATGTCGCCGAGCCGGGCAAGCGCCAGGCGGGCGTCAAGGTCGGCTCGGTCGACGAGCTGGTCGAGAAACTCAAAGCACTGGGAGTGGCCAAGTGAAGACGCTGGTTTGGGTCGAGCATGACGGCGGGTCCGTCAAGGATGCCACGCTGGCGACCGTTACGGCGGCGGCGAAGCTGGGCGAGGTGCATCTGATCGTCGCCGGGCAGGGCGTGGACGGCGTGGCGCAGGCGGCGGCGAAGATCGCTGGCGTGGGCAAGGTCCATGTCGCCGACGACGCGGCTTTCGCCAACGCGCTGGCGGAAAACGTTGGGCCGCTGATCGCCGAGCTGATGGGCCATCACGACGCGTTCCTCGCGCCGTCGACGACCACGGGCAAGAACATCGCGCCGCGCGTCGCGGCTCTGATCGACGTGATGCAGATCAGCGACATCCTGTCGGTCGAAGGACCGGACAGCTTCACCCGGCCCATCTATGCGGGCAACGCTATCGCGACGGTGAAGACCAGCGACACGAAACTCGTCCTGACCGTGCGCACCACCGCCTTCGAGAAGGCGGCGGCCGAGGGCGGCGTGGGTAGCATCGAGGCGGTGGCCTCGACCGGCGACGCCGGAAGCTCGCGCTTCGTCGGCGCGGAAAAGGCCGAGAATGCCCGCCCCGAGCTGACCAGCGCCAAGATCATCGTCTCGGGCGGTCGCGCGCTGGGCTCGGAGGAGCAGTTCCATGCGCTGATCGATCCGCTCGCCGACAAGCTGGGTGCCGCCGTCGGCGCGTCTCGCGCGGCGGTCGATGCGGGCTATGCCCCCAACGACTATCAGGTCGGCCAGACCGGCAAGATCGTGGCACCCGAAGTCTATGTCGCGGTCGGTATCTCGGGTGCGATCCAGCATCTGGCGGGGATGAAGGACTCCAAGGTCATCGTCGCGATCAACAAGGACGAGGACGCGCCGATCTTCCAGGTCGCCGATATCGGCCTGGTCGGCGACCTGTTCACCATCGTGCCGGAGCTGACGAGCAAGGTCTGACGGAGGGGGGCCTGTCGTGACAGGCTTGATCCACCCCTCCC
>NZ_MQUI01000037.1:0-39265 GCF_001970915.1 Sphingomonas sp. Sph1(2015) | reverse complement strand
TATGAGGACCAGGACGCGCGGATCTCCATCTTGGCCAATGACCTTGCGTCAAAAGGCCGGATACGTTTTCGCAGACTGATCAGAATAGCTGACACAAACCGCTTGCCGACGGGGCGGGCCATACGTTTTCGGCCTGAAGCTGGCCGAGCGACTGAACATCGCGGTGATCGCCGCTTTCCCGGCGGGCATGGCGGCCTATCTGCTTGCCAACCGGCTGATCCCGGCCACGCTGGAGGGGCGCGCCGATATGGAAGTATCGGCGATGTTCTGGACCTGGGGTCTGCTTGCGATCGCGCAGCTCGGCCTGCCCACGCGGCGCGCCTGGACGGTGTTGTTCGGTGTCGCCGCCGTCTTCTGGGGCGCGATTCCGCTGGTCAACGCGCTGACCACCTCACGCTGGCTGATCCCTTCGCTGCTCGACGGCGACCAGTTGTTCGTCGCCTTCGACCTGTCCTGTCTCGCCATCGGCATCGGCTTTGCCGTCGCCGCGCGGATCAGCGCCCGCCCCGCCGCCCGTACTCCCACACGGACCCGCCGTTCCCTGGAGCCTTTCCATGCTTGATACGATCGCCCTTTGCTTTGTCGGCTTCTGGCTGCTCGCCGCCGGGTCCTATCGCCATGCCAAAGAGGCGGGGACGCTGCATGACGCGCGGCTGCGAATGGGCCTGAAGCTGCTCGGCGGCGCGGTGCTGCTGCTGGCGCTGTCGGGTTGCGGCACGGGCGTCACGGGCGAGCGGATCGTGCGAATGTTCGGCGCCGCCTCGATCGCCGGGGTCGCGCTCAACCTGATCCTGTCGGTGCGCGCGCAGGCGGCCTTTGCGCCCTTGCGCGCCGTCAACCGGCTTGCGGGTCGAACACGGACCAGCCGGTCCGCTGCACCAGCCGTTCGAGCGCCAGCGTACCAAGCTGCGAATTCCCGCGCGCGTTGAGGCCGGGCGACCACACGGCGATCGAGGCGCGGCCGGGCACGATCGCCAATATACCGCCGCCCACCCCCGACTTGCCCGGCAGGCCGACCCGGAACGCAAATTCACCCGACCCGTCATAATGGCCGCAGCTCATCATCAGCGCGTTGATCCGCCGCGCCCGCTGCGGTGACACGACCGAGCGCCCCGTCCCCGGGTTGACGCCCCGCGCCATCAGGTAGCGCCCGGCCAGCGCCAGCTGCCGACAGCTCATGGCGAGCGCGCAGAAATGGAAATAGACGCCGAGCACCCGGTCCACCGGATGATGGAGATTGCCGAAGGCGCGCATATAATGGGCCAGCGCCTGGTTGCGGTGGCCGGTTTCCATCTCGGCCTGCGCCACGGCGGCGTCGATGACGATATCGTCCTCCCCCGCCAGCGCACGGACGAAGCGCAGCATCTCAGCAATCGCCTCACGCGGCTCGTACCCGCCCAGCAGCACATCGGCGACGACGATCGCGCCCGCATTGATGAACGGATTGCGCGGGATGCCGTGTTCGGTCTCCAGCTGCACGATCGAGTTGAACGCGGTGCCCGAAGGCTCGCGCCCGACCCGCCGCCACAGCTGGTCGCCGACCGCGCCCAGCGCGAGGGTCAGCGCGAAGACCTTGGAGATGCTCTGGATCGAAAAGCTTTCCTCGGCGTCGCCCGCCAGATGGCACCCACCGTCCGCCTCGACGATGGCGATGCCGAAACGCTGGGGGTCGATGCCCGCCAGCGCGGGGATGTAATCGGCCGGTGTGCCCCGGTCGGGGGCCTCCGCCATCTCGGCGGCGATATCGGCGACGATCTCGGACAGGTCCATGCCCCCGTGGTGCCGTGCGCGGGCCGCTTTGTCGAGCGCCGCGAACCCGTCACAAACCCACGCTAGGGAGCCGTCGCTTCCTCCCCAAGCCCCCAAGACGGACCGACATCGACATCATGCGCGAAAGGGACACCGCCCCGCCCGCCCCCGGTTTCTGGACGCTGGCCAGCGTCGAGGGGTGGGAGCGTTGTGCGATCCAGGGGGCGAAGTCGCTGCTGACCCTGTTCCTGGTCACCGACCTGCTGGTGCATGGCCGGGGGGCGATCGGGCTGTCCGCCTTGCGCCGCGGGATCGAGGGCGTGACCGGGGCACATGGCGACATCGCCTTCGCTTCGCAGCTTTACGGCCTGTATGGCGCGCTCACCTATCTGGTCCTGCCGCTGGGCGGCTGGATCGCGGATCGCAGCGGGCGGCGAAGGCTCGCCATGTATGTCGGCGCGGTGCTGATGACGCTGGGGCTGCTGGCGCTGGCCAGCCGTAGCGGGGCGCTGCCGGGGCTGGCGCTGCTGATCGGCGGGATCGGGCTGCTCAAGGGCAATCTCGCCGCCGAAGCGGGGGCCTTGCGTGGGACAGCGGCGGGCGAGCGACTCTATGCGGCCTATCTGGCGTTCCTGAACGGCGGCGCGTTGCTGGGGCCGCTGATCGGCGGTTGGCTGGCGCTGCGCTTCGGCTTCGCAGCGGCCTTTGCCGTCATGGCCGCCACCATGGTCGCGGCGATGCTGACCCTGCGCACCGCGCCGCCGGTTCGCCTGATCGAGGCCCGCACGGCGGACCATCGCCGCACCGACTGGCCGCGCGTCATCCTCGCCATCATCGCCGTGACATTGTGCTTTTGCGCCTATGAGCAACTCGACAACATGGTGCTGCTCTGGGCCGAACAGCGCGTCGACCTGACGCTCGGCACCATGACGATCCCGCCGAGCTGGCTGGCGGCGGCGGACGGGCTGTTCACCATCGCGCTGGCGCTGCTCGCCTATCGCCTTGGGTCGCGCCTGTCGCGTGAGCCGGGTCCGGCGGTGAAGCTGGCGGCCGGAGGGATGGCGATGGCGATGGCCTATATCCTGCTCGCCTGGTTGTCGGGGGATGCGGCGCGGGTCGGGCTGATCGGGCCGGTCTGCGCGATCGCATTGCTGTCGATCGGTGTGGTCCTGTCCTGGCCCTCGGCGCTGGCGATCATCGCCGCCGCCGCGCCGCCGTCACGGCGCGGGCTGATGACCGGGCTGTTCTACCTCCATGGCTTTGTCGCGCATCTGGTGGTGGGGCAGCTGGGCACGCTGTATCCACGCATGGACCAACCGCATTTCTGGTTGCTCCATGCCGGTTTCGGGATCGCGGGAGCCGGTGTCGCGCTGCTGATCCCGCGTGGTCAGGCGACCACCACCTCCACCCCGGCCAGCGCCTCGGCATAAGCGGGCGACAGGGGCGCATCGGTCACGAGCATCGCCACCGCGTCCAGCGCCGCCACCTGGATGGTGCCGGGACGGTCGAACTTGCTCTGGTCGGCGGCGATCAGCGTCCGGCGCGAGCGGGCGATCATCATCCGGCACAACGCCGCCTCACCCGCATGATAGTCGGCGAAACCATGGTCGAGATTGACCGATTCCACCGACAAGATGGCCAGCGCGGGCGTAAACATGCTCAAATACTCGCGCGCGGTGGCGTCGAAACAGGCGCGATACTCATAATCCATCTCGCCGCCCGCCAGCATGATGCGATTGTCGTTGCGTCCGCCCAGCTCGGCGGCAACGCCGACCGCATTGGTCACGACGGTCAGCCCCTGATGATCGCGAAGCGCGCGCGCGACATAATGGCCGGTGGTGCTGGCATCGATATAGACGGCCTGTCCGTCCGCGACCACTTCGGCCACGGCGGCGGCGATCCGTTGCTTGGCCTCGGCATGGCGTTGCAGGCGAGTGGCGAAGGAGCCCTCGGTCTCGACCTTGGCGATCCGCACTGCGCCGTGGGCGCGCACGACCGCGCCCGAGGTCTCCAGCACACGCAACTCGCGCCGCACCGTCTCCTCGGACACCGACAGCGCCTCGGCCAGTTCGCCGATACCGTGGAACCCGCCATCGGCAAGATACGCCACGATTTCGTGCTGGCGGCGTTGGCGTTTCATCATGTCTGGCAGGTCCTCTTTATGGGATCATGCTAACGCGTGACCATGTGGTCAGGAACCCCACACAAAACCGCCGACGGCACAAAGATGCGCCGTCGGCGTAGGTGCGCTCCGGTGCCCATGGGGGCGGGCACCGGATCGGGGAGAGGGTCAGGTCAGAAGGCGTAGGTCAGGTTGAGCATGTAGATGCGGCCCGTCTCGACATAGCCGCCCTTGCGGTCGTTCGAGAGATACGCCTTGCGCTCACTGGTCGTCGCCCAATAGCTGTGTTCGTTGAACAGGTTCTGCACCGACGCGCCGACCGTCAGGCCCGACGGCAGGACATAGTTGACGATCAGGTTCGAGATGGTCGTCGGCTGGATATAGGTATCCGGCCGGCTGGAGCGCAGATCGTACAGGCGGTCGCCGGTATAGTTGTAGTTCCACTCCGCCGACAGCGGGCCATGGGCGTAGAACAGCGCGGCGTTGTACATGATCTTCGGCGCCTGGGTCATGCGCTGGTCACGCATCTGGCCGTTGACGAAGACCCGCGCATTGGCCCGCTGCACCGTGACATTGGCCTGGAGGCCCAGCCCGTCGAGCAGCCCCGGCAGCCCCTTCAGCGAATAACGGCCGAACAGCTCGACACCATAGATTTTGCCCGTGGCGTTGGTGGTCAGGCTCGACACCTCGACCCCGCCCTGCTGTTCCGACTGCGGATTGCCCCAGATGTTATAGTCGCCGCTGGCATTGGTGGTGCCGGTCGCGAACAGGACGTGGTTCAGCTTTTTGTAGAAGGGGCTGATCGAGAAGAAGTCGGTGCCCTGCCCCTTATATTCGACCGAGGCGTCGTAGTTCCACGAGGTCTGCGCGTTCAGGTTCGGGTTGGGGATGAACACTCCCGTCACCTCGCCCAGGTCGTTGCGGGTCACTCGCGTCGGGCCGAGCAACAGGTCGAAAGCGGGCCGCGAATAGCTCTTCCGGATCGAGGCGCGGACGACCATCGCGTCATTGGGCCGGTAATTGGCGATGACGCTGGGCATCCACATGTCATAGTGGCGGCTGGACGTGGCGAACTTGCCGGTGTCGTTGCCCTGGTCCTGCCAATAGGTGCCCTTGAAGCGGTTATACTCATAGCGGACGCCCGGCACGACCTGAAGGTCGCCGAATTGCATCGTCGCCATGACATAGCCCGACAAGCGGTTCTCGCGCCCGTCGAGACGGTTTTCCTTCAGCTTCACCGGGTCCAGCCCGGCGATCTTCGGGCTGGAGAGCTGGCGGACCTGGTTCTCGATATAATCGGTGTCGATCAGATAGATCGGCACCTGCGCGGCGTTGTTCATGAACCCGCCGAGCAGACGACCGGGCAGCGAGGTCAGGACCGGGCCGGTCGCGGCATAGCGCGGCGAGGCGCTGCCGTCCGCATTGGGGAAGGTATATTGCAGCGCGCCATCGTCACCCAGCGCATTGGCATAACGCTTGGCGTCCTCGACCTTGGCACCGGCCGCAATCGACACCAGACCCTGGTCGGCATGATGCCAGCTCGTATCAAACTGCCCCTCCAGGCGGCGTTCCCAGGTATTCTCGAACTGCTGGGTGACATACCACTGACGCAGCTTGCTCAGGTCGGTCAGATAGGCGCGCGCCGCGTCGGTCAGCACGACCTGCGGGAAGGTGCGCTGGCCGATCGAGGTGACCATGCGATAATTGGCGACGCCCGTATTATCGGCGGTGCCGATATAGGGACGGCCCGCAAAGCCCGACTGGATCCGCAGCGGATAGTCCTGCGACCCGCGCGAATAGGCGCCGTGATAGTCGAAGGTGAAGTCGCCCGAGCGGGTCTCGCCGCCCAGCTTGGTCGTCACCAGCTCCTGCTTGCTATGCTCGGTGCGGAAATAATGCGTCGCGGTCAGGCCGTAATCGGCGCGGTATCCGGCGGCGTCATAGGAACCCTTGTTGGGGTTCGGGTTGATCTGGTCGGGCGCGAGGCTGGTCTGGCGCAGCGCGGTCTGATCCATCCAGCTCTTGAGATTGTACCGGCCATAGGTGGAGTGGAGGTACAGGTCCGTCCCCTCGCCCTTCCAGTCGAGGTTCAACGTGCCGCCCATCCGCTCGATGCGGTTGCGGAACGACTGCCACTGCACGCCTCGCGCGAACAGATTGTCCAGATTGTCGCGGATCATGCCCGGGATGTTGTTGTTATACTTCTCCCAGTCATGCTGCACGGCCGTCGACTCGCCCAGCACATGCTTCAGGCCGTAATAGGCCGAGGCATAGACGCCGAAATCGCCGAAGCGCTGCGCGGTCTCGACCTGCGCGGTGCCGCCCCAGGGATCCTGGCGACGCGCATCGGCGCGGCCCGCCAGCTGGCCCTGGAGACGGATCTGGGTGCGGTGGTTTGGCAGGTCGAAGGCGGTGATCGGCACCATGTCGATGATGCCCGCGATCGCGTCGCCATCATATCTGGCGGTCGGCGCTTTGTCGACGCGCACCGTCTGCAGCGAGAAGGGCGACAGCAGGTTCATCGAGATGGCGCGGGTGCGCGCATCGGTCTGCGCCAGCCGCACGCCGTCGAGCGAATAGGCGTTGTACGAGGTGTCGAGACCACGGATCGAGACATATTGCGCCTCGCCCGTCGCCGCCGCGTTGCGCGACTGGTCCACCGACGAGCTGATGCCCGGCAGGCGGGTCAGCAGGTCGGCCAGATTCTGCTGCGGCTGGAGGCGCAGTTCCTCGCCCGAGACGACGGTGGCGAACGACTGGCTGCGCAGCTGTTCGTCCTGCGCATCGACCACCGCCTGGCGATGGCCCTTGACCACCACGTCCTCACCGACCTGCGGATCGGTATCGGCGACCACCGGCGCGCTGGTGACGACCGGCTCTACGGCCAGCGCGGGTGCGGCGAGCAGGAACGTGGCGGCAGTCCCGCACAACAGGCGCACGACATGCGCCCGCTTGGACGAAGCGGTCATGGAATTCCCCCTGGATCAATTCTGATGGCGACGCCCCCCGGGCGCCTTCGACGGCCCCGCTAGGGATGCCCTGTGACAGCCCGATGACTTATTGACCGAATTTTGATTACTTCTGAAAAAACTTCCCAGGACACCCGGTCCAGCATGATGAAGCGGGAGACAATGTCACAGTCCTGACCCGAAACCGGTCCAAAGCCGTGCGATGATCGCTCTCCCCCGCCGCCTGCGCGCGCCGCTCGCCCTGTTCGCCCTGCCCATGCTGGCGCTGCCCGTCGCGGCGCAGACTGCCCCGCCCCCCAAGGGGCTGACGCTAGACCGGGTGGTGGTGCTGATGCGACACGGCGTCCGCGCGCCGCTGGACGGCGAGGTGCCGCACGGCACCCGCACCGCCAAGCCCTGGCCGACCTGGACCACGCCGGAAAGCGAGCTGACCCCGCACGGTGCCGAGGCACTCGCCGCCGAGGCGCGCGCCGACCGCACAGACTGGATCGCGCGGGGCCTGCTGACCCGGAATTGCCCCGCGCCCGGCAGCATCCGCATCTGGACGAACAGCTCGTCCCGCACCATCGCCAGCGGGGAGGCCTATGCCAAGGCGTTCGCCCCCGGTTGCACGGTGCCGGTGGCGCACAATCCGCCGGGCCAGGTCGATCCGCTGTTCGAGCCGCTGCGCGCCCGTGCCACCCGTTTCGATGCACAGGCGGCGGTGGCGGATATCGACCGCTTCACCGGCGGGATGGACGCGCTGGTCGCGCGGAACCGCCCGGCGCTGCGCCTGCTGGACCAGGTGCTGGGCTGTGGTGAGCCCAGGGGCTGCGATCCGGCGGGACCGGCACGGCTGACGCCCTCGGCCGATGGCCATGGCATCGACCTGACCGGACCGATCCGCACCGCGTCGGGCACGGCACAGGTGCTGCTGCTGCAATATGCCGAAGGGCTGTCGCCCTCGGTTGGCGGGCTGCCGGTCGACGGCGCGGTGCTGGCGCGGCTGGGCACGGTCCATGCCGCGCTGTTCGATGTCTATTCGCGCTCGCCCTATATGGCCGCGCACCAGTCGGCCGCGTTCGGGCGGCACATGATCGCGGCGCTGACCGCCCGGGACGGCGCGAAGGTCGACATGCTGGTCGGGCACGACACCAATGTCACCGCGCTGGCGGCTTTGCTCGGCTTCGATCTGGTCGCGCCGGGCTATGCGGTGAACGATGCCGCGCCGGGCGGGGCGATCCTGATCGAGCGCTGGCATGACGCCAGGGGCCGCGCCTTCGTCACCGTCCGCTACCGCACCCAGTCGCCCGGCCAGATACGCGCCCATGCCGCCGCCGTGTCGGTGAAGCCGGTGCGGGTTCGCGGTTGCCCGGCCGATGCCCCCTGCCCGCTCGACCAATTCGTCCGGCTGTTCCGCGAACGGCTCGCCCCTCTGGCGGGGTAGGGCTTGCCACCGCGCTTTTGCCCGGTAGGGCGGGTGCGATCACGGTCTGGATGATATCGATGAGCCTGCACCTGCTTCTGGTCGAGGATGACGCCATATATGCGCACGGCCTCGCCGCCGACCTGATCGCGCTGGGTCACCGGGTCGAGCATGTCGGCGACGGACGGCTGGCACTCGCCGCGATGGACCGCGAGCAATATGACGCGGTGATCCTCGACCGGATGATGCCGCGCCTCGACGGGCTGTCGGTGGTCGAAACGCTGCGTGTGCGCGGGATCACCGTGCCCGTCGTCATGTTGACCGCGCTGTCCATGGCGACCGACAAGGTCGAAGGGCTGGAGGCCGGCGCGGACGATTATGTCGTCAAGCCGGTCGAGCCGCCCGAACTGGTCGCCCGCATCCAGGCGGTAATCCGAGGCCGCCGCTGGACGGTCAGCGAAACCGACACCATCCGTGCGGGCGACATCGTGGTCAGCCCGACCAGCTTTCGCGCCTGGCGCGGCGGCCAGCCGATCACGCTGGCCAATCTGGAGCTGAAGCTGCTGGCCGAACTGGCACGCCATGCGGGCGAAGTGCTGACACGCGCCATGCTGATCGAGCGGGTCTGGGGTTATGATTTCGAGCCGGAGACGAATATCGTCGACGTCTATATCCGGCGGCTGCGCGTCAAGCTGACCGAGAATGGCGGCGAGGATCCCATCGAAACGGTACGCGGGATCGGCTATTCGCTGAAACCATGATCGAGGGCGCGATCCGTCGTCTGTCGCTGCGCGGGCTGACCATCGCTGTCCTGGCCCTGTTCCTGATCGCCACGATCGCCACCGGCATCGCGATCCTGGCCGCCAACCGGGTGACGGTGGCGCGGGCGGTCGACCGCCGGATCGCGGTCGTCGCCGATCTGGTGCTGGAACGGGATGCGGGCGAGACGCGGCTCCCCACCCCGCTGCTGCTCGCCCGCATCGCCACCTTGTCCGGGCAGCGCGATACCGGCGATATCGGCCTGTTGCTGCTGGGGGCGGACGGGCGGCGGCTGGGCGGCAATATCGCCCCGCGCTTCGCCCTGCCGATGGGCCGGTCGGACCTGCGCCAGCGCGACGGGATCATCGGCCTGTCGCATGGCCGCGCGCTGGTCCGCGACGCGGGCGAAGGGCGGCGGCTGGCGGTGGTGGCGGAAACCGAGCCGTTCGACAGCCACCGTATGACGCGGACGCGCATCTATCTGATCGGGTTCGGCTCGATCATCCTGATCGTGGTCGGCGGCCTCATCGCCTTTTCGATGCTGGTCGGCCGCCGCATCGCCGACCAGCGCGCCACGGTCGAGGCGATCATCGCGGGGAATATCCGCCACCGCGTCCCCGTGACCGGATCGGGCGACGAGTTCGACCGCCAGGCCGCCGCCTTCAATCATATGCTCGACCGTATCGCCGCGCTGATGGAGGCGATGCGCGGCCAGTCCAACGACATCGCGCATGACCTGCGCACGCCCCTGTCACGCCTACGCGGGCAGTTGGCGCGCATGGTCGAGGATGCGCGCGATCCCGCCCAGACCGAACGGGCGAGCGCCGCGCTGGCTCAGTGCGACGCGCTGCTCGCCATGTTTGCCGCGCTGCTGCGCATCGCCGAGATCGAGGCGGGGCATCGGCAGGCGGGCTTTGCACTGTTCGACCTGTCCGCACTGGTCCGCGACACCGCGACGATGATGATCCCCGTTGCTGGGGATGCCGGGCATCGTCTGGACGTGGCGGTCGATGCCGCCGCGCCGGATTTCGTCGGCGACCGGCAGTTGCTGACCCAGGCGCTGGTCAACGTGATCGGCAATGCGATCAAATATGGCGGCGACACGATCACCGTGACGCTCGATGCCGGCGAAGGGGGCCTGACCCTGAGCGTCGCGGACAACGGCCCCGGCATCGCGCCCGAGGATCACGCCCGTGCGCTACGCCGTTTCGGGCGGCTCGATACGGCGCGGGAAGCCGCGGGAGGGCACGGCCTGGGCCTGCCGCTGGTCGAGGCGATCGCACGGCTGCATCGCGGGCGGCTGGTGCTGGGCGACGCCGCGCCGGGACTGGTGGCGTCGCTGGTCCTGCCCGGTCGATAGGGCGGAGTGACATGATGTAAGTTCACCCCTCCCCTTCAGGGGAGGGACCCGGGGGTGGGGCGCTGCCGCAAGCGTCACGTTCGTGGCGATGCCCCACCCCAACCCCTCCCCTGAAGGGGAGGGGCTTGCATCGAAACCACGGAGTGACATCAACAAAAAAGGGCCACCCCGAAGGGCGGCCCTGAAGTTGGGGTATCCGGTCAGGATCAGAAGCGGACCGTGCCTTCCAGGCCGATGGTGCGCGGCGGGTTGAAGTTGCCGTAATCGCCCAGCGTCGCGGCATTGGCGGCCGAGCGGCGATAGACGAAGCTGTTGTTGAGCAGGTTGCGGCTCCACAGCGACAGGGTCATCTTCGTGCCGTTCTCCGTCAGCGGCAGGTCGGCCAGCGCGATGCGGCCGTTCATCACGAAGGTCTTGTCGGTACGCGTCGTCTCGTTCTGGAAGCTATAGGCCGGGTCGGCATAGTTGGCGTCCAGGTGGAAACGTACCTTGGCCTCCGAACCCGCCAGCGGCACCTCGTAATCGGCATAGGCCGAGGCGGCGTTGCGCGGGGTGTAGACCACGAACACCTGGGTCAGCGCGTTGCCCAGGAATGGGTTCGGCGTCAGCGGCACGTTGGTATAGGTGTAGGCATAGGACGCGCCGACCGTCATGCCCTCGATCGGGTTGGTCGTGATATCAGCCTCGACCCCGCGAATCTTGGACGTGCCCGGCGCGTTGCGGGTTTCCTCGGTATGCAGGTTGTAGGTCGGGCTGCTCGGGTTGGTGTCGACATTGTCGAAGTCGATCTGGGTGCCGGTGCGGTCCATGATATAGCCCGCCAGGTTCAGGCGGACGCGGTGCTCGAACAGGTCCATCTTCGACCCGATCTCATAGGACTTGACCGCTTCGGCGCCGAACGCGGCGAAGGTCTGCGACCGGTCATTGGCACCGCCCGCGCGGTAGCCGGTCGAGTATTTCGCATAGAGATGGATCGTGTCGGTCGCGTCGAACGCCGCCGTCACCATCGGGTCGAACCGGCTGTTGTCGAAGGTGAAGGGGAAGTTGGTCGACTTGCCCTGCACCAGATACAGCGTGCCGTTGCGCTTGTCCTTCGTATAGCGGCCGCCGACCGTCAGGTGGAAGGCATCGAAGCCCGCCGGGGTATAGGTTCCTTGCGCGAACGCCGCATAGCTATAGGCGCGCGCGAAACTGCCGCGCTGGAGGAAGAAGGAACCCGGTGCCCAGCCCTGATTGCCCGAGCCGATGGTGCCCAGCGCGGTCTGCGACAGGATGGTGTAGCCGGTGCCGTCCGCATTCCACTGGTTGGTCGACGGGGTCGCCGCCGTCTCGCGGGCGTTTTCGGTGAAGTAGAACAGGCCCGCCACGTAATCGAACTGCGGCAGGCTGCCGACCGCTTGGAATTCCTGGCTGAACTGGTGCTGCTGCATGAAGGACAGGCTGTAGCGGCTGAACTTGCCGTTCGGCAGGAAGACGGTGCGGTGCGCGCCGCCCGAATTGTCCCACTGGTCGGTCGACACGCCGCGCCATGCGGTGATCGAGCGCAGCTCCAGGTTCGGCGCCACGTCATAGTTCAGCTTGGCCGAGAAGCCGTGGGTGCGGTCGACGCTGTACTGCTGCGGCACGCCGATATCGGCGGTCTTCATGCGGTCGTCGCCCGACACGACGACCAAAGGCGACAGCGGCGCGATGGTGCCCGAGGGCAGCTTGCCGTTATTGGCGTTGATCTGCGCGATCGTCGCGACCGGCAGGCCGCGCGGGTTGTAGTTCAGCAGCTGGCTGTAGAAGGGCGTGTTCTCGTCCTTCGCCTGGTCGTAGGACAGCTCGGCCGAGAAGCCGTCGACCGGCTTCCAGAGTGCCGCGACATGGCCACCCGCGCGGTTATACGCGCCCCAGCCGACGCTGCCCGGCAGCGGGTTCTTCACGAACGGGTTCTGGTGCTGGATCACGCCGTCCAGCTTGATCGAGATGTTGTTGAACTCGGGCAGGTTGACGTGCGCGGCGGTGTTGTACGCGCCGTAATTGCCGAAGCCCGCGGTCAGCGAGCCGCCGAACTTGCCGGTCGGCTTGGCGGTGACGATCGACAGCGCGCCGCCCTCGGTATTGCGGCCGAACAGCGTGCCCTGCGGACCGCGCAGCACTTCGACACGCTCGATGTCGAACAGCGCGGCGTTCAGGCCCTGCGAACGGCCCAGATAGACGCCGTCGAAATAGACGCCGACGCCGGTGTCGCGCGCCGTCTGGTTCTGGTCGAACGGCACGATGCCGCGAATACCCACGGTCAGCGCCGACTGGCGCGCCTCGAAGGTGGCGACGCGAAGCGACGGCACGGTGCCGTCGGCCAGGTCGAGCAGGCTCTGGACATGGCGGTCCTTCAGCACGGTCGGGTCGATGACCGAGATCGCGATCGGCGTCTTCTGAAGGCTGGTCTCGCGCTTGGTCGCGGTGACGACGATGTCCTTCAGCTCACCCGAATCGGTGGCGGGATCGGCAGCGGCGGCGGGTGCCGGATCGGCGGCAGGCTTGGTGTCGGCGGCAAAGGCCGGCGTGGCGGTGAGCGCCAGAAGCGCGGAACCGCCCAGCAGCGCGGCGCGAACGAAATTGGTGTTCATGGTGGTTGTTATCCCTATCCCCCGACCGACCTTCCGGTCGTCGCTGGCCGCGCGGATAGGGGGCGTCGAAGAAGCTGGTGTTACCTTTCCATGACCAACGGGGACTTGTTCATTTCATCCTGGTTTCATCTTCGCCCTGCGGGACGGGTGCGGCCGGGGTGGCCGGCCCGCCATGGCGCACCAGCTCCATCTTCTGGGGCAGGGTGCCGATCTCGATTCCCTTGCCCCTGAGCGCCCCCAGCAGCGCGAACAGCACCGCGCTGCGCGTGCCATAGACCGCACGCGGGCTTTCGACATGGGCGAAGCAATTGAAATGGATCCGCCCGTCGACGATCGAGTCGATGAACGCCTTGGGCGCGGGGTCCGCCAGCACCGCCTCCTCGGCGGTGAAACAGTCCAGCACGATGCCGCGCACCATGTCGGCATCCGTCTCGATCGGGACCGAAAACTGGATCTGGACACGCCCCAGCGGCCCGGCCAGCGTCTTGTTGAGCACCGGCTTGGTGATCAGCTCGGAATTGGGGACGATCAGCGTCGAATGGTCGGCCAGCTCGATCTCGGTCGACCGCACGCTGATCCGCTTGACGTCGCCCTCGTCGGTGCCGACGCGGATCAGGTCGCCTATCTTGATCGGCCGCTCGGCCAGCAGGATCAGGCCGGAGACGAAATTCTGGGTGATCGCCTGGAGGCCGAAGCCGATGCCGACCGACAGGGCGGACAGCAGGAGCGCGATCCGTTCCACCCCGATGCCCAGCGACGCCAGCGCCCAGATGACCGCCAGCGCGATGCCGATATAGCGTGCGACCAGGCTGACCGAGTTGCGACCCGACCCGTCCAGATCGGTGGCGGGCAGGTAACGCTGCTCCAGCCAGCGCATGAACAGGCGCACCAGCCCCAGCCCGACGAACAGCACCGCCAGCCCGCGCAGGATCGCACCGGGCGAGATCCAGACATTGCCGATCCTGACGCCGTCGGCGACGCTGGCGATCTGGTCGAACACCGCCCCCGGATCGCCGCTCGCCCCGAATGGCTGGAGCAGCACGCCCAGCGTCAGCAGGACCAGGACCAGCCGGATCATGCCCGACAGGACCAGTCCGAGCTGGTCGATCATGCTGCCGCGCACGCCCAGCGCGCGCGTCAGGGTAATGCCGACCTTGCTGTCGCGCACGAAGACCGAGGTGGCGATATCGTCGGCGGCGACCAGCATCAGGTAGAGCGCCGAGCCGAGCAGCACCGTCCACCCGATCATCAGCGCGACGAACCAGCTGAACCATATATAGCCGACCAGCAGCGCCAGCCCGGCCACCCCGACCGCGATCCAGGCGATGAGGGCCGCGACGCTCAATCCCGCACTGACGCCTGCATGAATGGGGGCATGGGTCGCGGCATCGGCCTGGGCGACGCGGCGGGCGCGCAACTGGCCCAGCACCACCAGGGTCGTGACGATCAGCAACAGATGGAGCAGCGCCTCGACCGCCTGGCTGGCGATCACCGCGCTGCGGCTGCTGCCGATCGCCCCCTCGAACGACATCACCATCGTGGTGATGAAGGTCAGCAGGGTCAGGCCCCAGGACAAAGGCCGCAGTCGCTGCGCCGTTTCATCGTCGAGCGGCGCGATCCGCCATGACGGCTGGCTGCGCATCAGGACCGCGCCCGTCACCGCCGCGGTGAATCCCGCCACGCCCGCGGCGAAGACGAAGCCGTCGAGGAAACTGGTCCAGCGTTGCGGCAACAACCCCGCCCAGCGCAGCCCTTGGACAAAGACGAAGGCGGCGGCGAGCGGGCAGAGCGTGCCCACCGCCACCCGCCAGAAGGTATAGGCCGATCGGCGCACCCGGCTGGGCGGTGCCTCGGCGATCAGGCGGCGCTGCGCCAATCGGTGCGCGCCCAACCGTACCGGGCCGATCAGGATGACTGCCAGCGCAAAGCCCAGCAGCGCCTGCCACGGAATGCCGCCGCGCCATTGCGCCGCGATCTGCTCGCCGCCCTGCTTCAGAAACAGCCCGACCCGCCGCCAGTCGCGCGGTGCCTGTTCCAGGACGATGCTCCAAAAGGCGGGGCTCAGTGGGGACGGTGTCTTGGAGGACAGTTTCTCGTTGAACTGCGCAGCCTTGCTCTGGTCGATCTCGTCGACCAGCTGCCCCGCCTCGACCCCGGCCAGCCGCCCGCGCTTGATCGCGGCGTCGATGGTCGAGCGCAGCGTCGACAGCGCCTTGCGCTGGGCGACCAGTTCCGGTGCTTCCACCTCGCCCGGCGTCGGCGTGCCCAGCCCGGTGATCCGCGCATTCACCAGTGCCAGTTGCTCGGTCAGGTCGGACACCGCCTGGCCGGTCGAGTCCTTGGCCCCCTGCGCCCGGTCGCGCAGTGCGCGCCGGTCGTCGTCATCGACCTTGGAGTCGAGCGCGCGGTCGACGGCGCGCACCTCCGCCTCGGCCTCGGCGATCCGCGTGGCGGAGGCCGTCGCCGGATTGCCCTGCGCCGATACCGGCACACCCGTTCCGACCAGCCCGACCATGATACAGGCCAGGACGAGGATGCGGAGGACCGCGAAGGGCGCAAGAAAGGATCGGGACATGGGGCATGCTCATAACCCCCCGCAGTGGGTCAGGCGAGAGGCTGACGGTTCCGTATGTCCATTCGGTCCATCCCGGACATTTGCCAGTTGATCCGAAATCGTGTGTATCGGGGAGCCCGCACCGGCCGGGATCGTTGACGCCGATCGGACCATTTCGCGCATGACTGAACTCGCTTCCCTCCAGGGGCAAACGCCCTTGTCCGCTCCCCCCCGGGGACCGCTGCCGCATGATTCGCACGTGCTGGCGGGCATCAACCGCATCCTGCAGGAAGCGCTGCGCGCCTCGACCGAAGAGGAGCTGGGCCAGCTGTGCCTGGCGGTGGCCGAGGACCTGACCGGCGCGGCATTCAGCTTTTTCGGCGAGCGGCGGGACTCGCACGACCGGCTGGACCATATCGCGATCAGCGAGCGCGGCTGGGCCGCCTATGCGGGCAACGATCCGGATTTCAACCAGCGCGAGCTGCCCAACGGTATGAAGATCCACGGCATTTTCGGCCAGGTGATCCTTCAGGACCGCAGCATGATCGTCAACGACCCCGCCAACCATCCCGACCGGGTGGGCACGCCGGAGGGTCACCCCATGTTGCGCAACTTCCTGGGCGTGCCGCTGCGCCGCGACGGCGAGACCTTCGCGAT
Organism: Sphingomonas sp. Sph1(2015); assembly: GCF_001970915.1. Taxonomy (NCBI): domain Bacteria; kingdom Pseudomonadati; phylum Pseudomonadota; class Alphaproteobacteria; order Sphingomonadales; family Sphingomonadaceae; genus Sphingomonas; species Sphingomonas sp. Sph1(2015). The sequence goes on along the minus strand of NZ_MQUI01000037.1, from coordinate 23,078 downwards.
GTTCGCGCTCGGCAACCACCCGACCGGCTTTACCGAGCGCGAACGCGCCATCGCCGAGGAACTGGCCCCCGCCATCGTCCAGGCCCTGTTGCGCAAGCGCGCCGAGGTGGCGTCGCGCGCCAGCCAGCGGCGGCTGCTGAGCCTGATCGAGGGCATCCCCCAGCTGGTCTGGACCGCGACGCGCGACGGGCAATGGACCTGGGTCAGCCCGCAATGGGTCGCGATGACGGGGCTCAGCGTCGAGGAGAGCCTGGGCCTTGGCTGGCTGGCCGCCGTGCATCCCGACGATCGCGATGCGGCGCGTCGATTCTGGAACGGCGCGGGCGAGCATGGCGAGCTGGCGATGGAGGGGCGGCTGCGCCACGGCCAGACCGGCCGCTATCGCTGGTTCAAGACGCGCGCGACGCCGGTGCGCGACGATCACGGCACCATCGTCGAATGGTTCGGCACCTCGACCGATATCGACACGTTGCGCCGTCTTCGCGAGCGGCAGGAGACCCTGGTCGCCGAATTGCAGCACCGGGTCCGCAACATCCTGACCATCGTCCGTTCCATCTTCACCCGCACGGTCGAGAGCGGCGGGCCGATCGACGAGATTTCGGATCATTTCCGGGGGCGGCTCGATTCGCTGGCGCGGACCCAGGTGGTCGCGACCCAGACACGGTCGGGCCGGGTGGACCTGGAAAACCTGATCCGTGACGAGCTGTTGGGCGTGGGCGCGATCGAGGACGACCGGCTGTCGATCGAGGGGCCGGACATCTCGCTGCCCGCGGATACGGCTGAAACCATGGGCCTGGCGATCCATGAATTGACCACCAATGCCCTGAAATACGGGGCGCTGCGCCATCCCGCCGGACGGCTGTCGATCGCCTGGGCGATCGAACTTAAATCAAATAGCGAATGCGAACTGATTGTAAAATGGGATGAAACGGGTGTACCAGCAATGCCGGTCCCGCCTGTACGTCAGGGATTCGGGACCGAGTTGATCCGCGAAGCCTTGCCTTACGGGCTGGGCGCACGGACCAGACTGGAATTTCGCGGTGGCGGCGTCCTGTGTGTGATAACGCTACCATGGGCCGTAGATGACGTCGACGCGTCAAACCGGAGCACCGAGGGATGAACCGCCGATCGCCGCTGGCTGACAAGCGTATCCTCGTGGTCGAGGACGAGTATTTCATCGCCCGCGACCTCGAACGTGCGCTGCGCGCCGCCGATGCGGTCGTGGTCGGTCCCGTCGCCACGCTGGAACAGGGGCTCGACATTGCCGAGAACCAGCCGCTCGACGCCGCGGTGCTCGACGTCAATCTGGCGGGGGAGCGCGCCTTCGAGATCGCCGACCGCCTGTCGGCGCGCGACGTGCCCTGGACCTTCCTGACCGGCTATGACGAATGGGCGCTGCCCGCCCCCTATCGATCGGCCTCGATCGTCGCCAAGCCGTTCCAGCCGGATCGCATCATCCGCGCGATCGGCGCCCTGATCCCCGACAAAGGATGCGCATGACCTCTTTTTCCGCCGCCCTGTCGTCCTCCGCCACCGCGTCCGAGGGGATCGCCACCGCCGCGATCCGTCGGCTGACCGCGCTGACGCCGCTGGCCGATGCGGACCTCGCGCTGCTCGACACCGCCGCCGACCGCGCGTTGACCTATCCCATCCGTCACGCCTTCCAGACGATCGGTCGTCCGGTGGCCGCCCCGCTGCTGCTGCTGCAAGGCTGGGCCGCGCGGGTGCGGATCCTGCCCGACGGGCGGCGGCAGTTCATGAGCTTCTACCTGCCCGGCGACGTCATCGGCTCGGCGCATCATGCGCGCCCCATCGCCTCTGCGACGGTGGTGGCCATCACCGAATGCGTCGCCTGCCCCGCCCCCGTCGCCGCCGCCGGATCGGGGCTGGCCCAGGCCTATGCGGTCGGCGAGGCGCTGGACGAGGCCTATCTGCTGGGCCATGTCGTCCAGCTCGGCCGGTTGAACGCGCAGGAGCGGATCGGCGACTTCCTGCTCGAAATCTATGAGCGGCTGTCGCTCGCCGGGCTGACCGTGGGCGGCAGTTTCGAAATGCCGCTGACCCAGGAGATGTTGGCCGATGCGCTGGGGCTGACCCCCGTTCATGTCAACCGGATGATCCAGCAGGCGCGGCGCGACGGCGACCTGATGTGGAAGTCCGGCCGCGTCCTGCTGCGCGATCCCGAACGTACCGCCCGCACCATCGGCCGGTTGAGCCCGCAAGTGACCGACACCCAGACCATGCCACAGGCCAACCCGGCCTGATTTGGAAAATTCCTCCCTGCAAGGGGACGGAGGGGTGTCCCGCCATCAAGAGGGCGACACCCCTCCGTCCCCTTGCAGGGAGGAAAACACGCTATTGAACACCCACCATTCCCGCATCATCGTGATGGCTTTCTGACCAGCGCGGCCCGTTTCACACGGACGTCATCAATTTTACGCCAAGCTGACACCGACCGATCATAACGCCCCCGCCGAACCGGCAAGACAGCCGATGGGGGATCAAGACATGCTGACGTTTCGTAGCCTGCTGAAGGCATCGGTCTCGCTTATTCTCGTGACCGGCCCTCTGGCCGCCCACGCCCAGGACAGCGCAGGCGCCGCCGCCGCCGCCCCGCAAGCCGCGCAGGCGACCGATGCGGGAACCGAGGGCGAGGATATCGTCGTCAACGGCACCTATGCGCGCAGCCTGGCGGCGGGCATCGAGACCAAGCGCCGCGCGGCGTACGGCGTCGACTCGATCAGCTCGACCGATATCGGCAAGTTCCCGACCCAGAATGTCGCGGAAGCGCTGCAGCTCGTCCCCGGCGTGGCGATCACCCGCCCGCGCGGCGAGGGCCTGTATGTCAGCGTCCGTGGCCTGGGGCCGCAGTTCCAGAACACGCTGATGAACGGCCGCACCATCGCGCTGAACGACCTGATCGAGAATGGTGGTGCTGCCGGGCGTCAGTTCCGTTTCGAGATGCTGCCCGCCGAGTTCACCTCCAGCATCGACGTGGTGAAGACGCCGACCGCCGACATGAGCGAGGGCGCGCTGGGCGGCAATATCGACGTCAAGACCTTCCGCCCGCTGGAGGTCGGCAACAAGACGACCGTCAACATCCGCGGCACCTATACGACCCAGACCAAGGACGTCCGCCCGAACGTCACCGTGCTGACCAGCGCGAAGAATAGCGACGGCACCTTCGGCATCCTGGCGGGCGCGCAATATTGGGGCAAGACGGTCCGCAACGACCGCTTCATGAACTTCGGCTGGCTGCTCAACCGCTATACCTCGCCCCAGGCGGGCGGCGCGCCCACCGGCCTCTATTCGCCGACCCGCACCCGCCCCACCGTCGAGACCGAGGATCGCAAGCGCATCTCCGGCATCGTCTCGGCCCAGTGGCAGCCGACGCCCGAGCTTCAGACCACTTTGGACGTCGTCGCGACGCGTCTGGACGTCGCCTATGACGAGTTCGGCCTCGACATCTATCCCGATGACGGCGGCACGGTGCTGCAGCCCGGCTATACCGTCACCGGCGACACGATCACCAAGGCGACGATCAACAATGTCCGCTTCATGGCGTCGCGCGAATACAGCCTCAACCGCGACGACCTGCTGACCATGGGCCTGAAGCAGGCGTGGAACCCCGATCGCTGGCACGTGACCGCCAATGTCAACTGGTCGGCGGCGCACAGCTATCACCCCGATTACCGCACCGGCACGGTACGCAGCCGCGCCTTCTTCACCGGGCCGCTCAGCTATGACGCATCGGCGGGCTATCAGACGATGCCGACGCTCACCACGCCGGTCGACGTGACCAACCCCGCCAATTACCGGCTGTACCCATTCAACATCGCGCCCAAGGACAGCAAGGACTGGGATTTCTATTCGCGCCTCGACATCGCGCACGACTTTGACGGTTTCCTGTCGAAGCTGGCAGCGGGCGGCGAATATCACTGGCGCAAGCGCGACTATTTCCGCCGCGACTTCATCGTGAACCCGCCTGCGGGCACGCCGCTCACCACGCTGGGTTCGGGCGCCTATCAGCCGATGCCCTATGACGACTTCCTGGCGGGCGTCGGTGGCAATGCGTTCCGCAACTGGCTGGTGCCGGTGACCCAGGCCTATGTCGGCAATCTCTTCACCCCCGCCGTCGCCGCCTCGCCGTTGACCGCGGGCGACCTGCGCTCGTCCTTCATCGTGTCGGAAAAGATCGCCGCCGCCTATGTCCGCGCCGATTACCAGTTCGATGCAGGGTCGGTGCCGGTCAGCGGCAATCTGGGCGTCCGCTATGTCCACACCGATCAGGTGGCGAGCGGCACGCTGACCAGCGGCAACACCGCGACCCCGGTCAGTTACCCCAAGACGTTCAACAACGTCCTGCCCAGCTTCAACCTGCGCGCCGACCTGTCGCAGAAGCTCGTCGGTCGCCTGGCCGCCAGCCGGGTGCTGACCCGTCCCAACGTCACCGACACCGCGCCGCGCATCACCGTGTCGACCGACGCGCCGACCGCCAGCGGCGGCAACCCGCAGCTGGTCCCCTTCCTGGCGACCCAGTTCGACGGATCGCTGGAATGGTATTTCGCGCCGTCGGGCATGTTGTCGGGCGCGGTCTTCTACAAGGCGATGGACGATTACATCACCCAGTCGAACACCGAGATCGCCATTCCGGGTCGCGGCATCGTCCGCCTGTCCAGCTCGGTGAATGGCGGCAATGCCAAGGTGTACGGCGCGGAGGCCGCGTACAGCCAGGTCTTCACCTTCCTCCCTGCGCCGTTCGACGGTTTCGGGGTGCAGGGGTCCTATACCCATACGGAAGTGAAGGCCGATTACACGGCGGGCTCGCGCACCATCAAGGACCAGCTGATCGGCCTGTCGAAGAACAGCTTCAACCTGGTCGGCTTCTACGACAAGGGGCCGCTGTCGGCGCGCCTCTCCTATGTCTGGCGCGACAAGTATCTGTCGAGCACGGGCAGCACGGTGCAGGCACCGACCTATGTCGCAGCGTTCGGGTCGCTCGACGGCCAGCTCTCAGTGCGCGCCGCCGACAATCTGACGCTCAGCCTGGAGGGCATCAACATCGCGGGTGCGCATCAGGACACCTATAACGACAGCAAGATGCGCTTCGGCGAAATCAACTATTACGGCCGGACGATCCTGTTCGGCGTGCGGGCGGAGTTCTGATGAAGGCTTTCCTCACCCTGGCGGCGGTCCTCGCGACCGCCGCTCCGGCGCCGAAGGCACCCTTGCGGATGAACGACGTGCAGGTCGTCGGTTCGCACAACAGCTACAAGAAGCGGATCGCGCCCGCCGTCTTCGCCGAACTGGAGCGACGTGATCCCAGGCTCGCCGCCGCGCTGGATTACGACCATCTGAATCTGGCCCAGCAGCTGGACCGGGGCGTACGCCAGTTGGAGATCGACATCTTCGCCGACCCCGAGGGCGGTCGCTTCGCGCATCCGATGGGTGAAAGGCTCGCGCATGCGGCGGGCCAGCAGACCGGCTTCGACGAGGCCGCGATGATGAAGCCGGGCTTCAAGGTCTTCCATATTCCAGAAGTCGACTATCGCTCCTGCGGGACGTTCAAACAGTGCATCGGCCAGATCGATGCCTGGTCGCGCGCGCATCCGCGCCACCTGCCGATCATGGTGACGATCAACGCCGCCGACCGGCCGATCAACAAGCCCGGCGTCACCGATCCGCTGCCGCTGACCGCGCCGTTGCTCGACGCACTGGACGGCGAAATCCGCGACGTGCTGACGCCCAACCGGATCATCACCCCCGATGACGTGCGCGGCGATGCGCCGAGCTTGCGCGAAGCCGTGACCACCCAGGGCTGGCCGACGCTGGAGCGTGCGCGCGGAAAAATCTACTTCGTGCTCGATACGCCATCGGACGTGTCCGACCGCTATCGCGCCGGCCACCCCTCGCTGAAGGGGCGTCCGATCTTCGGCTGGTACGATACCGACCAGCCCGAGGCCGCGGTCGAGATCGTCGGCGATCCGCGCACCGACGGCGCGAAGATTCGCGAGTGGGTGAAACAGGGCTTCATCGTCCGCACCCGCAGCGATGCCGACACGAAGGAGGCGCGCGACAACGACCATGGCCGCCAGCAAGCCGCGATCGACAGCGGCGCGCAGGCGGTGTCGACCGATTACTATCCCGGCGCGCCGACGCGAAGCTGGAGCAAGGGGTTCACCGTGACGCTGCCCGGCGGGGTGATGGAGCGCTGCAACCCGGTGACGCAGCCCGCCGACTGCACGTTGCCGAAGTAACCAAATCCTCCCCGGTACGGGGAGGTGGCAGCGCGCAGCGCTGACGGAGGGGGGCTTTCACGGAGGATGTCCTGTGTGGCGATCCCCCTCCACCAGCTTCGCTGGTCCCCCTCCCCGTGCCGGGGAGGATTGATGGCCGCCCGCTGACGCCCTTTTCATGTCCGGGCAAGCCGGGGTTCAGCCTCTATCCGCCATATTATCCTCCGAAGAAGCCTGCGCCCAGACCGTTGGCGGCAGGCGGTAACGGAGAGCGAGGCATGGCGCGGATCGCTTCCTGGCTGCTAGTGACATCGGCGCTGACGGCGGCAGTTCCGGCCCATGCCGCCGATCCGGCGCGGGATGCCGCCTGGGCCGAACGGCTGGGCTGGGGACCGTCCGCCGCGCCCGACACCAGCCCCGCGCCGGGCAGCGATGCCTGGCTGCGCCACCAGCTCGACGACCGGCTCGATCCCCTGCCCCCGGCGGTGCAGGCGCAGATCGATGCGATGCGCATCTCGAAGGAGCGCGTCGCCGCGCTGGTGGTCGAGACCGACGCGATGCAGCGCGACCTGAAGGCGATCACCGACCCCGACCAGAAAAAGGCCGCGCGCGATGCCTATCAAAAGGCGATGAACGGGCTGGCCGACGAGGCGCGGCAACGCTTCGTTCTGCGCGCGCTCTATTCGCCCGACCAGTTGCGCGAGCGGATGACGTGGTTCTGGTTCAACCATTTCAACGTCCAGGCGGGCAAGCGCGACATCCGCGCGATGGTCGGCGATTATGAAGAGACGATCCGCGCCCATGCGCTGGGCCGGTATCGCGACCTGCTGGAGGCGACGCTGCGCCACCCGGCGATGCTGCGCTATCTGGACAATGACCAGAACGCGAAAGGCAAGATCAACGAGAATTACGCGCGCGAGATCATGGAGCTGCACTCCATGGGCGTCGGCTCCGGCTACACGCAAGCAGATGTGCAGGAGCTGGCACGCATCCTGACCGGCGTCGGCGTCGACCAGAAACCCGATGCGCCCAAGCTGAAACCCGAGCTTCAACCGCTCTACCTGCGCGCCGGACTGTTCGAGTTCAATCCGGCGCGCCATGACTTCGGCACCAAGCATTTCCTGGGTCATACCATCCAGGGGTCGGGTTTTGGCGAGGTCGAGCAGGCGCTGGACCTGATCGCCGAGAGTCCTGCGACCGCGCATCATGTAAGCCTGAAGCTGGCAACCTATTTCATGGGCGACAAACCGCCGCCCGCTTTGGTCGACCGGATGGCGGCGACCTTCCGCAAGACGCATGGTGACATCGCCGAGGTGCTGAAGACCATGATCCGGTCGCGCGAGTTTTCCGGCTCGCTGGGCAGCGGCTTCAAGGACCCGGTCGGCTATACGCTGTCGGCGGTGAGGCTGGCCTATGGCGACCGCGCGATCACCAATCCGCAGCCGGTGGTCGGCTGGATCCGCCAGATGGGCGAAGGGCTGTACGATCACGAGACGCCCGATGGTTACGACCTGTCGAGCGCGGCCTGGTCCGCGCCGGGGCAGATGGCGACGCGCTTCGATATCGCACGCCAACTCGGCAATGGCGCGGCGCGGCTGTTCCAGCCCGCCGATACCCCACCGGGCACCCCGCCCCCGCCCTCTCCGCCGCCGGTGCTGAAGGGTTCGCCCATCCTCGCCGCGCGGATGCCCTCGCTGGGCAAGCCGACGCTCGCCGCACTGGGCCAGGCGCGGTCCCAGGCGGAGTGGAACGCGCTGTATTTCTCGTCGCCCGAATTCATGCACCGATAGGAGGATCGCATGATGCTTCCCCATATCCACCGCCGCGATCTGCTCCGTGGAGCCGCCGCGCTCGCCCCCATGGTGATGGCGGGCCGCGCCTTTGCCGCACCGCAGGCGGGCAGCCGGTTGCTGGTCGTGTTCCTGCGTGGCGCCTATGACGCGGTGAACATCGTCGTGCCGAGTGGCAGCGACTTCTACCACCAGTCGCGCCCGACCATCGCGCTGCCCAGGCCCGATCCGGCGAACCCGAACGCCCCGCTGCCGCTCGACGCCGACTGGGCGCTGCACCCCGCATTGAAGGATACGATCCTGCCGCTTTGGCAGGCCAAGCAGATCGCCTTCGTGCCGTTCGCGGGCACCGACGATATGAGCCGCAGCCATTTCGAGACCCAGGACACGATCGAGCTGGGCCAGCCGGTCGGCGGCCACCGCGACTATGGCTCGGGTTTCATGGCGCGGCTGGCGGGCATACTCGGCACGACCGAGCGCCCGATCGCCTTTACCGACCAGCTGCCTTTATGCTTCCGGGGTGGCGAGGACCCGATCCCGAATCTCGCGCTCGCCAATGTCGGCAAGCCGATCGACCAGCGCCAGGCCGCGCTGATCCAGAGCATGTATGCCGGGCACCCCGACCTGGCCCGTTCGGTCAGCGAGGGCTTCACGGTGCGCGACACCGTGTACAAGACCCTGGACCAGGAGATGAAGGCCGCCAGTCGCGGCGCGGTGTCCGCCAAGGGTTTCGCATTGTCGGCGCAGCGGATCGGCACGCTGATGCGCGACCGGTTCAACCTGGCATTCGTCGATGTCGGCGGCTGGGACACGCATGTGAACCAGGGCGGCGCGACCGGCTATCTGGCCGACCGGATCGGCGATCTGGGGCGCGGGCTGGCGAGCTTCGTCCAGGCGATCGGGCCGGACGCATGGCGCACCACGACGGTCGTCATCGTGTCGGAGTTCGGCCGCACCTTCCGCGAAAATGGCGACCGGGGCACCGATCACGGCCATGGCAGCGTCTATTGGGTGATGGGAGGCGGGGTATCCGGCGGCCGCATGGCGGGTGAGCAGGTCGCCCTGTCCGCCGCCACGCTCAACCAGAATCGCGACCTGCCCGTGCTGACCGATTACCGCGCGCTGATCGGCGGGCTGGTCGGGCGGCAGTTCGGCCTGTCAGGCGGCCGCCTCGCGACGTTGTTCCCCGACACGCGCCCGGCCGATCTGAATCTCGTCTGACCCGGCTTCATCGCGACCGGCCCGTGCCCGGATATCGTCCAGCACGTCATCCAGCGTCAGCCCGGCCAGCTTGTTCTCCAGCGCCTCGCGCACCGGGGTCAGGATCGATTCCAGGCTGGAGGTGATATGCCGGTCGATCATCCCCTCGCCTTCGGGCGGCTGGCGGTGAAAGGCGAAGAAGTTGCGGTCCTCCACCGCCTCGTACACATCGACCAGTCGGATATGGGACGATGGCCTGGCGAGCATCGCGCCGCCGCGATTGCCCAGCTGCGACCGGGTCAGCCCCGCCGCGGCCAGCCGCAGCAACAGCGCACGGACCACGGCCGCGTTGGAATTGACGCTGACCGCGATATCCTCGGAGCGCAACGGCGTATCGCCATGCTCCGCCATCAGCGCGAGCATGTGCAGCGAGACGACAAAACGAGTACTGGTCGGCAAGAAACTGCGCTCCCCTATCCACCTGCCCCGCGACCAACGCCCTTCTTCCAGGAGCGTTGCGGGTTTGTATCACGATCGGATCATGGCGGGGTTAGCCGCTATAATCCATGTTATATTTATACCAATATACTACGTTAACGCGCCAATCATCCACCGTATCCCACTCTTCACCCCCCGTTTTGGGGTAAGCGGATGCATGAAAAGGGGCAGAGCGGCCAAGCCGGATTTTGCCATGATGGCGACCGCGCCGCTCATCGGCGCAAGGACCCCCGCCGGGCAGGTGCGGAGCGGCATGGTCGAGCGCTTCGTCGTGATCGCCTTGACCGTCGAGAGAGGAGCGATGCCGATGGGAGGGGCACTGCCGCCGGTCGACGGCACCGCCGGGCCGCGTGGCGGGATGATTCGTTTCGACCGCCACGACCTGAAGGGTCAAGACCAATGGCGGACCCATCGCCACCACGCTCAACCCCGCGCTGCTCCGCGATTCGGGCGATACCGATCGACCGGGCTCAGCGCGTCGCCCCGGGCAGGCGGATCTCGAACAGCTCGGGCCAGTTCTTGCCGGTCACGAAGATCCGGTGCTTGGCCCGGTCATAGGCGATGCCGTTGGCGACCGAATCCCGATCGGTCAGCCCGACCCGCGCGACCAGATCGCCGAGGTCGACCACACCCGCGACCACGCCCGTCGCCGGGTTGATCCGCACGATATAGGGCGTCATCCAGACATTGGCCCAGACCTGCCCGTCGATATATTCCAGCTCGTTCAGGTTGCGGAGCGGCCGTCCGTTCACCGTCACGTCCAGCGTGCGGGCGACCTTCATCGTGGCGGGGTCCAGGAAGCGCAGGCGCGGCGTACCGTCCGACAGGATGATGTGATGCCCGTCATCGGTCATCGCCCAGCCTTCGCCGTCATAGCGCCATTCGCCCAGCTTCTTCAGCGCCGGGCGGCTCCAGCGGAAACCGCGTCCGCCATGCCAGGTGACGCTGCGCAGCTCGCCCCCCCAGGCGACGATGCCCTCGCCGAACAGGCCATCGGGCACGGTCGCGCGGCGCAGCGTCTTGCCGGTCGCCAGGTCAACCTGGCGGATGACGCTCTCCCCCTCGCGCCCGGTGCTTTCGTACAGCGTGCCGTCGGCGATCAGCAGCCCCTCGGTGAAGGCCGTCGGGTCGTGCGGGAAGGCATGGACCAGCACGGGCTTTTCGATCGGCGGCGGAGTCGGCGCGGCGGGCTGCTGTGCGGCGGCGGGCAGCGCCAGCGCCAGGACCAGCGGCAGGATGGCGCGGATCACAGCGTGCGCACCAGCCGCGCCACCCGCGCGATCCAGGCGGGTGCGGACACCGTCACCCCCGCCGCCCCGGGCTCCAGCGGCAACAGGCGCAGCGTATCGGGCATCACACCCGCCAGCCGGGCAAAGACATAGCCGCCGGCGGCGCGGGGCACGAGGATATCGCGATTCATGGCATCGGCGAACCTATCGGGGCCGAGCGGTTCGCACCAGAGCTCATCGCCCGCGCGATAGTCGCCGACCGCGCCGCTGACCGTCACCGCCAGCATCCCCGGCGTCGCGCAAGGCGGCGACACCGAACGCGCGCTGCGCGGCGCCACGGCGCCGCGCGGACCGAGCAGCGCGGCGACCGGCAGGGTCTCTCGGATCGGCAGCGTCACCAGATCGGCGGGCGTGCAGCCCAGCGCGGCGGCGATCCGGTTCAGCCAGGGCAGCGAGACGGTGCGCGTGCCCATTTCCAGCCGCCCGATCGTCTGTGGCGTGGTGGGGGGCGAGCAGGCGCGGGCGACATCGTCCAGGGTCATCCCCTTGGCCCGGCGCACTTCGCGGATCGCGGTAATCATCCCCTCTTCCCCTTCCGTCCTGCCAGCCATGCCGCCGCTCGCGCACATCTGGCGAAGCCGGTCCGTCTGGGCTAAGCGCCGATGCCTGTTCAGTCGGAGTTATCGCGATGCGGTTCGGCCTCGTCAAATGCCATGGATCGGGCAATGATTTCCCGATGATCGACGCCCGCGACCTGTCGCTGACCGAAGCCGAATGGGCGGGCGTCGCGCGCGCGCTGGCCGACCGGAACGGGCCGGTGGGCGGCGACGGCCTGCTCCTGCTGGTTCCCGGCGACGATCGCGCCGCTTTCGGCATGGTGATGCGCAACAGTGATGGCAGCGAGGCGGAGACCTGCCTCAACGGCGTACGCTGCGTCGCGCGTGCGGGGTTCGAGGCTTTGGGGATCGGCGCGGCCACGGTGCGGCTGAAGACCTCGCACGCCGATGCGGTCCATGACGCCGACCTCGCACCCGGCGTCTATACGGTACGCGAGACGGCAGGCCCCGCCGGGCTGTCGACCGCCGCCTGGCCGATCCACGGCGCACCCGACCGTCTGGTCGAGGCGGTGCTGCCGATGCTCGACGCGGACAAATGCTTCACCGCCGTCACCATGCCCAACCCGCATCTCGTCCATTTCGTCGAGACGGTGGACGAAGCCGATCTCGTCCGCCTGGGCGAAATCTGCGAGGCCGCGCCCGACTGGCTGCCCAACCGCGCCAATGTGTCCTTCGTCGAGGTGCGCGGGACGTCGCTGTTCGTGCGCACCTTCGAGCGTGGCGTCGGCCTGACCGACAGCTGCGGCAGCGCGATGGCCGCATCCACCTATGCGGCGTGCCTGACCGGGCGGATCGCCTGGGACGTGCCCACGGTGGTGTTCAACCGCGGCGGCCTGGTCCGCGCCTTTGCGGGCGAGGACGCGATGGTGACGCTGTCGGGCAATGCGACCTATGAATGGGCGGGGTCGGTGACGGTCGACCTGGCGAACGAAACGGCGAGCGATCTGGTGGTGGAGCGGCGCTTTCCCGAAGAAATCGCTGCCTGGGACGCCGCCAAGCGGGGGTAATCCTGTCATCCGTGGCGAGAGGTGGAACGTGCGCTTCGACTTCGCTCAGCGTGAACGGAGATTGGTGAGCCACCTCAGCCCCACCCCCGTTCAGCCTGAGCGCAGTCGAAGGCCACGGGACTGACCTCGCCGCGAACGCGGTGCGTGCACTTCGACTTCGCTCAGTGCGAACGGGTGTTGGGATTATCAGCACCCTCCGTTCAGCCTGAGCGCAGTCGAAGGCCAAGGGACAAGCCCCGCCACGAGCGCCGGGCGCGCACTTCGCCTTCGCTCCGCGCGAACGAAGGGGGACTTGGAACGTCCGGCCCCACGCAACACCCCGCCGCCCGGTGCGTTCTGCCCCTATGCTTCCCGTCCGCCGCCAGATCGCCGACCAGATACGCGACGTGGTGGGCAGCCATGCGATCGACCTGACCCGGCCACCAGGGGATGACGGGCTGTTCGGCCCTGGCTCCGCGACATGGACCGTCCATGGCGACTTCACCGCGATGATGGCGGGCGGGATCGCCTCGCTGCTGGTCCAGATGCTGCACCCTGCCGCGCTGGCGGGCGTGTGGGACCATAGCGATTTCCGCCGCGACATGGCGGGGCGGCTGCGGCGGACGGCGGGGTTCATTTCCGTCACCACCTATGGCGCGACCGAGGCGGCCGAGCGGATGATCGCGCGGGTGCGGGCGGTGCATGATCGGGTCAGCGGCACCCTGCCCGACGGCACACCCTATTCGGCGAACGATCCGCATCTGTTGACCTTCGTGCATGCCGCCGAGGTCGACAGCTTCCTGCGCGCGCACCGCACCTATCGCGATCCGGACTTTTCCGATGCAGAGGCGGATCGCTATCTGGCCGAGATGGCGACGATCGCCCGCCGGCTGGGGGCCGGGCAGGTGCCCGAGAACCGGCAGCAACTGGCGCGTTTCCTGGACGCGATCCGCCCTGAACTGCGCGTCGATGCGCGAACGCGGGCGGTGGCGCGCACCCTGCTCAACCAGCCCGCGCCCAGCCCCGCGCTGGCGCCGGTCAGCGGCTGGCTGACCCAGGCGGGTATCGCGCTGCTCCCCGACTGGGCGGCACGTCTGCATGGGCTGGACGGTTACGGCGCGGTCAAACCGGCGATCCGGGCGGGCACGCGGCGGCTGGGCGGCGCGATCCGCTGGGCGCTGGCGGGTTAGGCGGGATGAAGTTAGGTTGATTCGGGCCTGCCCCACTCCCCTTCAAGGGAGGGGTGGATCAGACCTATGTCATCATGCTCTAGGAATTTTCCAGACGCCGCAGCGCGTTCAGATACCCCCGCATCCCCTCGAGCGCACGGTCGGTCAGCACCATGAAGGCGCGGCGACGATCGGCCGGATCGGGCTGGCGCGCGAACAGCCCCGCCTCGGTCATCTTGCCGATCCAGCGCAGCGCGGTGGTCGGCGCGACGGCGGCGGCGATGCACAGGCTGGACACCGACACCCGCGTTCCCTCCAGATGCGCGGCATAGAGGTCGAGCAGCATGTCCCAGGCCGGTTCCTCGAACAGCCCGCCCTCGAAAAACCCGTCGCGCAGCCGCCGGGCGCGGATCATCCGGCGGACCCGTTCGGCATCGCCCGGCTGGGCGCGCGGCGGGGCGGCGTGGAAGCTCTGGTGCCGGTCGCCGACGCCGCCGCGCCGGTCCTCATCCTCCTGCACCGACAGCCTTGCCAGCGCCTCGGCGATGCGCGCGACCTCGGCGTTCAGCTTGCGCAACCGTTCGGACTCGCCCTCGCGGACATAGGCGTGGAGCAAAGCCGCGCCGCCATGGCTGGCCCCCGCCACCGCCAGCGCGGCGACCAGTTCCAGCGGGCTGGCGTCGCACAGCATCGCCACACGCGGGCCGATCAGCATCGCGGCGACCAGATCGATATCCCCCGTCGCCATGCTGACCACGATGGGCAGATCCAGCGCGGTGGCGACCGCGTCGATGCGGGCGAGCGCGATCTCCATCGCAGTATCGTCCGCGCCGTGCGTGTCGACCAGCAGCAGCGGCCGCCCCGCCTGTTGCCCGATCTCCGCCGCCACATCTGGCCAGGGGACATGGCGCAGCACCCGCCCGCCCGCCTGCCGCACCAGATCGCCCGCCGCCTGCGCCAGCGCGGGCGCGCCGATCACCACGACCGCAAAGCCGGTGCCGTAAAGATCCTGTTCGTCCACGCTCGTCCCCCGCCGCCCGCCATGCGGGCTGGTGCATCGTCACGGTCGCGACGGTACGAGCGGCGCGAGGCCCCCGCCCCTTCGCCCATGCACCGATGCGACCCCGACCGACGTCCGGGAGTCGACGTCAGTTACGAATCGGACACTCAGCCGAGTGCCTTGACGATCTCTTCGACCATCTTCTTGGCGTCCGCCAGAAGCATCATGGTGTTGTCGCGATAAAATAGCTCGTTATCGACGCCCGCATAGCCGACACCGCCCATCGAACGCTTGATGAACAGCACCGTCTTGGCCTTTTCGACGTCGAGCACCGGCATGCCGTAGATGGGCGAGGACGTGTCGGTCTTGGCCGCCGGGTTGGTCACGTCATTGGCGCCGATGACGAAGGCGACGTCGGTCTGGGCGAATTCGGCGTTGATGTCCTCCAGCTCGAACACCTCGTCATAGGGCACGTTCGCCTCGGCCAGCAGGACGTTCATGTGGCCGGGCATCCGACCCGCGACCGGATGGATGGCGTATTTGACGCGCACGCCTTCCTTTTTCAGCAGGTCACCCATCTCGCGCAGGACATGCTGCGCCTGCGCCACCGCCATGCCGTAGCCGGGGACGATGACGACCTGTTCGGCCTGGCTCATCAGGAAGGCCGCATCCTCGGCGCTGCCGCGCTTCCACGGGCGATCGATGGCCGCGCCACCGCCGCTCGCGCCCGCATCGCTCGCGCCGAAGCCGCCAGCGATGACGCTGATGAAGCTGCGGTTCATCGCCCGGCACATGATATAGGACAGGATCGCGCCGGATGAGCCGACCAGCGCGCCGGTGATGATCATCGCGCTGTTGTGCAGCGTGAAGCCCATCGCGGCGGCGGCCCAGCCCGAATAGCTGTTCAGCATCGACACCACGACCGGCATGTCCGCGCCGCCGATGGGCACGATCAGCAGGAAGCCGATGGCGAAGGACAGGATGGTGATCGTCCAGAAGATCCAGGGCGACTGGTCCCGCGTGAACATGGCCACCAGGATGACGATCGCGCCCAGCAGCCCCGCGTTCAGCGCATGGCGGCCGGGCAGCAGGATCGGCTTGCCGCCCATATTGCCGTTCAGCTTCAGGAAGGCGATGACCGAGCCGGAGAAGGTGATCGCGCCGATCGCCACGCCCAGCGCCATCTCGACCCGGCTGACGACATGGATGCTGGCAAAGGGCTGGCCGATCATCGGCACCACCATGTCGGCGATGTCGAAGGCGACCGGGTTCAGGAAGGCGGCACAGGCGACCGCGACGGCGGCGAGCCCGACAAGCGAGTGGAAGGCGGCGACCAGCTGCGGCATCGCGGTCATCGCGATGCGGCGGGCGGTGGTGATGCCGATTAGAGCGCCCAGGCCGATGGCGGCGAGGATTTCAAGGACGGCGACCCAATCGACGCCTTGATCGTCAAAGTTGCGCCCCCCCTCCGGCAGAGCAAAGGGCACGTGCGTCACCAGCGTTGTGACCACAGCGATGCCCATACCGATCATGCCGAAGCGATTGCCCCGCTGGCTGGTCGTCGGGCTGGACAGTCCGCGCAGCGCCAGGATGAAGCACACCCCCGCCACCAGATAGGCGAGCGAGACGAACGGATTGGCGGCTACGGCCTCGACCGCCGGGGCGAGCGGCGCAGGTGGCACGGGGGCGATCACGAGCGCTTCTCCTTCTTGCGGTACATGGCGAGCATCCGCTGCGTCACCGCAAAGCCGCCGAAGATGTTGATGCTGGCCAGCACCACCGCCGCCAGCCCCAGCCACTTGGCCACGCCCGAGCCCGTCGCCCCCGACGTCGCCGCCGCCGCGATCAGCGCCCCGACGATGATGACCGAGGAAATGGCGTTGGTCACCGCCATCAACGGCGTGTGCAACGCGGGCGTCACCGACCAGACGACATAATAGCCGACGAAACACGCCAGCACGAAGATCGACAGGATCGCTATGAAGTCCATCTTATTCCTCCCCGGCACGGGGAGGGGGACCGCTCGCCGAAGGCGAGTGGTGGAGGGGGGCCGCCGCCAACGAGACGATCGAGGCGGCGACCGCCCCGGCATCTCGCAGGATGTCGGCGGCTCCGATCCGCATAACCCTGTACCCGTTGTCGTTCAAATATCGGTCGCGCGCGGTGTCGCGGACGGGCCGCGTTTCAAAGCCGTGAATGGCACCGTCGACTTCGACGATCAGGCGCGCTTTCGAGCAAAAGAAATCGGCGACGTAGCATCCGACCGGGTGCTGCCGTCTGAATTTGATGCCGTTTGGGGACCTGCGGAGTTGCTGCCAAAGCATCACTTCTGGCAGCGTCATTGTCCTTCGCAGTTTGCGCGCCAGCGATACTTCGGGCCGTGGCATTTGCCGCACGCCCCCTCCACCGGCTTCGCCGGTCCCCCTCCCCGTTTCGGGGAGGATCATGCCGAAAGCCTCGGATTCACCACCTGGCCACCGCGGGTCAGCCGGATCGCGTCGCCGATCTCGGAATCCAGCACCGGTCGCCCGGCGTCCTTGTCCCAGAAGGCGGCCAGGAAATTGTGCAGGTTGCGCGCGAACAGCGCCGAGGCGTCAGCGGCCAGACGGCTGGGCATGTTGCGGTGGCCGATGATCGCCACGCCGTGCCGCGTCACGATCTCGCCCGGCACCGCGCCCTCGACATTGCCGCCCGCCTCGACCGCCAGATCGACGATGACGCTGCCGGGACGCATCGTCGCGATCTGCGCATCGGTGACGAGGCGGGGCGCGGGGCGGCCGGGGATCAGCGCGGTGGTGATGACGATATCCTGCTTGGCGATATGCCCGGCGACCAGTTCGGCTTGCGCGCGGCGATAGTCCTCGCTCGTCTCGCCCGCATAGCCGCCGGTGCCTTCGCCTTCGATCCCCGCCACGCCTTCGACGAAGATCGGCTTGGCCCCCAGCGACTGGATCTGCTCCTTCGTCGCCGAGCGCACATCGGTCGCCGATACCTGCGCGCCCAGCCGCCGGGCGGTCGCGATCGCCTGCAGCCCCGCCACGCCCACGCCCATGACGAACACACGCGCCGCCGGGATCGTCCCCGCCGCGGTCATCATCATCGGAAAGGCACGGCCATAGGCACTCGCCGCCTCCAGCACCGCCTTGTAACCCGCCAGGTTCGACTGGGACGACAATATGTCCATCGACTGGGCACGGGTGATGCGCGGCATCCAGTCCATCGCCAGCGCCTCCAGCCCCGCCGCCGCATAGGCCGACACCAAGTCCCCGCGACGGAACGGATCGAACGCCGCGACCACCCAGGCGTCCGGCGCGGTCCCGGCCAGCGTCGCGGGGTCGGGCGCCTGCACGGCCAGCACGATCGCCGCCCCCGCCAGAATCTGGCCACGTTCGCCGACCTGGGCACCCGCCTGTTCATAATCGCTGTCGGCGATACCCGCCCCGAGCCCGGCGCCCCGCTCCACCGCCAGCGTCGCGCCCAGTGCGGTCAGCTTCCTGACGGTTTCCGGCGTGGCGGCGACTCGAGCCTCATCGGCCGCCGTTTCGCGCAGCACCGCGATGCGCAGCGCCACCGGATCAGGCGATCAGCCAGAGGACGATCGCCACCAGGATGGCGGCGACCACCGCACCCCATTTGAGCATGCCGATCATCAGGTCATAGGTGGCGACATGCGCCTTCATGCCGCCGGGGCCGTTGTTGATGCCGGTGTCGTTGCCCGCCATGATCCTCACCTCCGCTATCGTCCTGCCGCCGTGACCCGCGCCGCATGAACCTGTCGGGAGCTTATTCGACGGGCCGCCGGGATCAACCCTGAAACGACCGGCTCGAATCCTCGCAGCGTTCGGGGCGATCCGCCAACCATCTCAAAAGTGATCCGCGGCCCGGCCTGTGGCAAAAGGGATTGTCCCTAATTAACGCAGATTTTAACAAAGTTGCGCTATAGGGTGGCGAATTGGGGTTACAGGACAAGTTATGACGCGCAACGGCCAACGTTTGCTGCTGCTGATCGATGACGAGCCGGCACAGCAACGCCTGATCGCGGCGCTGGCGCAGCGCGGCGGCTGGCGGACCCTGTTCGCGACGGATGCCGATATGGCGGCCTCGGTCCTGGGTTCGGCGCAGGGGCGGGAACTCGACGCCGTGCTGATCGACCATTGGGCGCCGGGCACAGATGCCACCGCGCTGATCGCCGACTGCCACGCCCTTCGCCCCGAACTGCCCATCCTGATGCTGACCGCCAATGACTCGGTGGCGCAGGCGGTGGCGGCGATCCGCGCGGGCGCGACCGACTTTCTGGTCAAGCCGCTGGCCCCCGAACGGCTGCTCGCCGCGCTGGAGGCCTGTGTCGCGGGCCAGACCAGCGGCGAACTGCGCCCGCTGACCGAGAAGATTCCCGCCCTTCTCGCCTTTGACGAGATCGTCGGCGACGCCCCCGACTTCCGCGCCGCGCTGGCCGTCGCCGCCAAGGCCGCGCGCACCCGCGCCGCCGTCCTGATCGAGGGCGAGGGCGGCGTCGGCAAGGAATCGCTCGCCATGGCAATCCATGCCGCCTCGCCCCGGGCCGAGCGGCCGATGGTCAGCGTCAACTGTTCGACGATCGCGGCCAACCTGCTCGACAGCGTGATTTTCGGCCATGAGGAAGGTGCCTTTGCGGGCGCGTTCGAACGGCGCATCGGCCAGATGGTCGAGGCACACGGATCGACGCTGTTCCTCGACGAGGTCTCGGGGATACCGCCCGAAACCCAGGCGCGGCTGCTCGACATGCTCCAGACCGGCACGATCCTGCCGCTGGGCGCCCGCCATGCGCGCGAAGTCGATGTGCGGATCATCGCCGCCAGCGACGTGCGGCTGGTCGAGGCGGTCGAGGCCGGGCGGTTTCGCGAAGACCTGTATGACAAGCTGAACGTCACCCATGTCGCGGTGCCGCCGCTGCGCGAGCGCGCCGACGATATCGCCGCGCTGACCCGTCATCTGCTCGACCGCATCGCGCAGCAGCCGGGCCTGCGGCGGCTCGACATTACCGAGGACGCACTCGACCTGCTCCGCCGGTACGACTGGCCGGGCAATGTCCGCCAGTTGCAGAACGCGCTCTTCCGCGCCGCCGTGCTGTGCGAGGGCGATGCGCTGACCACCGCCGATTTCCCGCAGATCGCCTCGCTGGGGGATCGCCCCTCCGCCACGACGGGCGCGACGGCGGGCAGTCCCAATGGCGGGATCAGCCTGTTCCGTCCCGACGGCCATCTCCGCGCGCTGGAGGATATCGAGGCCGACGTCATCCGCCTGGCGATCGGCCATTATCGCGGCCGCATGACCGAAGTCGCCCGGCGGCTGGGGATCGGCCGCTCGACGCTCTATCGCAAGCTCGGCGAACTGGGCATCGACAACGCGGCGTAAAAATTGATCCTCCCCGGCACGGGGAGGGGGACCAGCCGCAGGCTGGTGGAGGGGGCGTGCCGCAAGGGACGACCAGCGTCGAAGCCCCCCTCCGTCAGGCCTTCGGCCTGCCACCTCCCCGTGTCGGGGAGGATCAAAAAATCCTTACCACAACACCCCGTCGACCGGCTTCATCGGTTCGGGCGCGGGGTCGCCGATCGCCTGGAGCAGGTCGATCTCGATCGTCCGGCACATGGCGCTCAGCGGCAGGTCGTGGACGGTGTCCGAAAAGGGATCGACCAGATCGTCGCCGATCTGAAGCGCGGCCAGGAACATCAGGCCCGCGATCGACGAGCCGACCGGCGTCGCAAAACCCAGCGTCTCGACCAGGCCGATAGGTAGCAGCACGCAGAACAGCCGCGTGAAGAAGGCCGGGATGAAGCGATACTGGTTGGGCAGCGGCGTGTTCTTCAACCGCTCCATGCCGCCTTGCGAATTGGCGATGTCGACCAGCACCGATTCCATTTGCGACTGCTGGATGGTGTCGATCCATCCCCGGCGCTGCGCATCGGCGATGCGGCGGCCGGTGCCGTCGAGCAGGCCGTTGGCGGTGTTGGTCCGCGCGAGTGCGGGCTCGGCCTCGCCCTGCGACAGGAAGCGCAGCACTTCGCCATCGACCGGCTGCTTGCGCAACTGGCAGCGCAGCGCGTTCACATAGGCGATCTGGCGCAGCACGATCGAGCGCTTCAGGTCATGGCCTTCGGGTTCGGGCAGGAAGTTGCGCGCGCTGCGGGCGATGTTGCGTGAGGCGTTGATCATCAGGCCCCAGAGCTGCCGCCCCTCCCACCAGCGCTGATAGGCCGAATTGGTGCGGAACCCCAGGAACAGCGCCAGCGCCGTACCGAACAGCGTCAGCGGCAGCGACGGTGCCTTGAACGGCAGGACATAATAGGCGACCGTGACGATCACGTCCCAGATGAACAGCGCCAGCAGCGGACGCCAAACCTCGGCGATGATGATTCGAGTGCGGGGTACGGCATCGACGATCAACTCTGGTCTCCCTCATCATCCACGAGGCGCAGCAACGCGAAAGCGCGTCGATGGATGCGCGACCGAAATAATGACGCGGTGCAATAGGAGAAGGGGTTGGGGCGCCCGGAAACCAAACGTCACGAACAGGCCATATAGTCGCCCTTCGCCCAGGGGCGGGCAAGTGCTTCTTTCCGCGACCATTCCTGCCCCGCGTCGCGGCTGGCCACCGCGCCGGTCCGAGCGGTGACGCTTGCCCGGCACCGACCCGCCGGGCATGACAAAAATATGAGCGCCACGCCCCCGCCCCGCATCCTGATCGTCGCCGGTTCCGATTCAGGCGGGGGCGCGGGGATACAGGCGGATATCAAGACGGTCGCGATGCTGGGCGGCTATCCGATGACCGCGATCACCGCGATCACCGCGCAGAATACGCTGGGCGTGCAGGCGGTCCACCCCGTTCCGACCGACATGGTGATGGCGCAGATCGACAGCGTGCTGGCGGATATCGGCGCGGATGCGGTCAAGATCGGCATGATCGGATCGGCGGGGACCGCCCATGCGCTGGCCGACCGGCTCGAGGCGCTGGACCTGCCCGTCGTGTTCGATCCGGTGATGATCGCGACCAGCGGGTCGGTGCTCGCCGATGCGGACGTGATCGATGCCTTTCGCCGTTTCCTGGGCCTGGCCGCGCTGACCACGCCCAACCTGCCCGAACTGGCCGCGCTGGGCGGTGAAGCGATGGTGCGGCACCAGACGCGTGCGCTGCTGGTCAAGGGGGGGCATGGCGAAGGCCCGGTGATCGAGGACCGGCTGGTCGAGTCCGGGGCGGAGCAACGCTGGCAGCATCCCCGGCGCGACACGACGTCGACCCATGGCACCGGCTGCACGCTGGCCAGCGCGATCGCGACCGGTCTGGGTCAGGGCTTGCCGCTGGCCGACGCGGTCGACCGCGCCATCGCCTTCGTCCAGGCCGCGCTCGCCGCCGCACCGGGGCTGGGCCAGGGCCACGGGCCGATGGGGCACGGCCTGGGCATGGTGCCCTTCTACCATTTGCTCGCCGCGCTCAGCCGCGAAGGCTGGGACGCGGCGGCGTTTGCGGCGCGTTGGGGGTAAAGCCTTATCCTCCCCTGGAAGGGGAGGTGGCAGTGTGCAGCACTGACGGAGGGGGGCTTCCGCACCGGACGACCTTCGCGGCACGCCCCCTCCACCAGCCTGCGACTGGTCCCCCTCCCCGTGCCGGGGAGGATCGTCATCCTTTCCCCACTACCCCACGATAAAGCGCCCTGATGGTCGATAGCACTTTCCCCACGCCCCTGTGCGGTGTGGACGAGGCGGGGCGCGGGCCGCTGGCGGGTCCGGTGGTCGCCGCCGCCGTCATCCTGCCCGCCCAGGGCGTCCCCAGCGGCATCAACGATTCCAAGAAGCTGACCGAAAAGACGCGCGCGCGGCTGTGCGCCGAAATCCGCGCCTGTGCGGTCGTCGGCGTCGGGATCGTCCACCCCGAGGAGATCGACCGGCTCAACATCTATTGGGCGACGATGAAGGCGATGACGCTGGCGGTCGACGCGGTGGTCGAAACGCTGGGGCGGCACCCGGCGCATGTGCTGGTCGACGGCAACAAGCTGCCCAAATGGGGTTACAGCGCCACCGCCATCGTCGGCGGCGATGCCAAGTCGCTGGCGATCGGGGCGGCTTCGATCGTCGCCAAGCATGTCCGCGACGAGATGATGATCGCGGCGGCGGCGCAGTGGCCCGCTTATGGCTGGCACAGCAACAAGGGTTACGGCTCGGCCGTCCATCTGGCCGCCTTGCGCGAACATGGCCCGACGCCGCTCCACCGGCGCAGCTTCGCGCCCGTGGCGCAATGTTATCTGGACCTCTAAATCCTCCCCATCTTTGATGGGGAGGGGGACCGCGCCCGAAGGGCGGGGTGGAGGGGCATGGCCGG